>CAYTWK010000223.1:0-3735 GCA_964442095.1 uncultured Caulobacteraceae bacterium
AAGCCAAAATATCAATTATCAAGACATGGCGGTCTTGGTTCGCGCTTCGTGGCAAATGCGCGCTTTCGAAGATAGGTTCATCATGATTGGCATGCCATATAGAGTTATTGGCGGACCAAGGTTCTTCGAACGCGCCGAAATCCGCGATGCACATGCTTATCTGCGGCTAATCCGCTCCGAAGATGATGCATTGGCTTTTGAAAGAATTGTCAATCAGCCAAAGCGCGGCGTCGGCGATACGACAATAAAGAAAATTCAAGTGTTGGCGCGTGAAAATGGCGTTTCACTGACGCGCATGGCTGAGGAAATGGTCGATAGGGATATGCTAAAGGGGCCGGCACGGGCCGGGCTTATGCGTTTTATCCAAAGCCTCAAACATTGGCGCAAAAAGCGTGATGAATTAACCCATGTCGAACTGGCCGAGCTTATTCTTGATGAAAGTGGTTATACTGATATGCTACGCGCCGATAAAAGCCCGCAATCGCAAGGGCGTTTGGAAAACCTACAAGAATTAGTGCGCTCTATGGGGCAGTTTGATAGCCTTGAATCCTATCTTGAGCATATTGAACTTGTGATGGATATAGACCGCGAGGCAGATGGCGATGCCGTGCAAATCTTGACCTTACATGGTGCAAAGGGCCTTGAATGGCCGGTTGTGTTTTTGCCAGGTTGGGAAGAAGAAGTGTTCCCAAGCCCGCGCGCTATCGCCGAAAAAGGCCTAGAAGCACTCGAGGAGGAGCGGCGTTTGGCCTATGTCGGAATAACCCGCGCGCGTGAAATTTGCCGCATTAGTTTTGCCGCCAATCGCCAAATTTATGGGCGCTGGCAATCGGTTTTACCAAGCCGCTTTATCGACGAACTGCCCGAGGAAAATGTCGAGGCGGTTTCCGATACTGGTTATTTCAATCGCCCTGCATTTGGCAATGCTCTAAACCTTCAAGGATTTGAACCAGGTTCAAGGGGTCCAGGGTTTATGCGCGCGCAATCATACAATGAAGCCGCCAAAACCTATGGCGTGCCGCGTGGTGAAATACTCGAAACCAAAGCCAGAGTTGTAAATGATGGGAAACAATCAGGGTTCGAGCGCGGCCAAAGAGTGTTTCACGATAAATTTGGCTATGGCAAAATTTTAACAATCGATGGCGATAAAATTGAGGTCGCGTTTGAAAAAGCTGGCACAAAAAAACTAATCTCAAGTTTTGTTAGGGCGGCTTGATATTTCATCTCAAAGCTCCAATGGATCAAATCCCAATGCGCGTTTCCAAAGTATAAGGCCACCTGGGTATGTCCATCTGCGGCGTGTACCAATATCGAGATGCATGAAATTTACGCCAAAGCCAAGGCCGCGAAATCCTGCCTTTATTGCGCTTTCATAAAGCTCTACGCGGCTATGGGGCGCAATTTTTATATCAACCGCGATTGATTGAAAGTGCATTGAATTAGAAACCCCACCAACGGCCTTATTATGGCCTTTGCAACGGCGTGCGGAGTTAATTTTTATTGGCCCAAGGCTACCGCGCATTTTTTCTAATGCGTCCAAAAACTTGGGATCGTGGAAATATTCGCCTTCGCAATGTTTGGCGCAATCGCACATTAATTCGCGCGGGGTAAAATGCGGCCAACGCCAACCGGTTTGGTCAAAATCATTTAGGCGCGCATAAAGTTTTTTGGTTTCAATCATATCAGCCTCTAAAAGGCTTAGTTTGGATTGAAATTATTGGGGGCGGATAATGGCTAGGCTATCAATAAATCGTGAAAGCCCCTTCCGTCATTTTGCTTCACAAAATGCCACCTTCCCCACTTTGAAAACATTATTGTTTTCAACAATAATATTTTGGGGAAGGAGAAAGGCCGAACGTTACAAGAGATAATTTAACTCTCGCAAAGTTTAGCTTTGGCGGCGGCGTATTCATCGGCCAATCTATCGACGATTTTCGCTATTGGCTCTATGGCCTCGATTGCGCCAATGCCTTGGCCGCATCCCCAAATGTCCTTCCATGCTTTGGCATCGGTATTGCCACCGGAGCCGAAATTCATTTTGCTTGGATCGGCTTCGGCAAGGTTATCAGGGTCAAGGCCAGCATTGCGAATAGAGGGCGCAAGATAATTCCCATGAATGCCGGTGAATAGGTTTGAATAAACAATATCATTAGCGTTTGAATCAACAATCATTTGCTTATAGCCTTGCGCGGCATTGGCTTCATCGGAAGGGATAAAGGCCGACCCAATATAGCCAAAATCTGCACCCATAGCCTCTGCCGATAATACTGCGCTTCCGGTGGCAATTGCGCCACTTAGGCAAAGTGGCCCATCAAACCAAGCTCTAATTTCTTGGATAAGGGCAAAGGGCGAAAGTGTTCCGGCATGTCCACCAGCACCTGCTGCAACCGCAATCAGGCCAGTTGCACCCTTTTTTATTGCCGATTTTGCATGGCGATTATTGATAATATCGTGAAGCGTTATACCGCCATAAGATTGCACAGCCGTATTTACTTCGGGAACTGCGCCCAAAGAAGTAATAACCACTGGAACTTTATATTTTACGCATGCCTCAACATCGTGCATTAATCTATCATTTGAAGTATGCACAATTTGATTTACGGCATAGGGCGCGGCCGGTCTGTCTGGGTTTTTGGCATTATAATTACCCAAAGTATCGGTGATTTCATCAAGCCATTCATGCAAGACATTTGCCGGGCGGGCGTTAAGTGCAGGAAAGGAGCCAACAATACCAGCCTTGCATTGTTCTATCACCATTTTCGGGTTTGAAATAATGAATAATGGCGCGCCAATTACCGGAATACGCAAATTCTTTAGAACTTCTGGAACGCTCATTATTTATTTCCTACCTTTAAAAAATCATTGTCTTTTGGGTTTGATAAACGAAAATTTTGGCTTTGAAAATATGCCGTAAGGGCAGGGTAAAATCAGTTTGCCTTTTTACGCTCTATACACCAAAGGGCAAACGCTTGTGAACGCGCCACTTCTTTCAAGCGGTCAAAGCGCCCAGGTGCGCCGCCGTGCCCAGCCTCCATATTCACGTCAAGCAAGAATGGGCCAGCATCTGGCGAAGTGCCGCGAAGTTTGGCAATCCATTTTGCGGGCTCCCAATATGTAACCTGACTATCAGATAGTGCAGTTTGTGCATAAATTGGCGGATAAGCGCGGGTAGCAACATTATCATAAGGGCTATAGGCAAACATAGTATCATAATCGCCGACGTTTTTGATTGGGTTGCCCCATTCTGTCCATTCCGGCGGCGTTAATGGCAATGTAGCGTCTGAAATTGTATTTATGACATCAACGAAAGCCACGCCTGCAATTACGCCCGCAAACAAGTCTGGGCGTTGGTTAACCACAACCCCCATTAATAGACCACCTGCCGAGCGCCCTTCGGCAATAATATTGCCTTTTTTGACATAATTCTTTTCAATAAGGGTTTCAGCGGCGCGAATAAAATCGGTGAAAGTATTTTGCTTTTTGCGCATTTTACCATCAAGATACCATTGATAGCCACGCTCCATGCCACCGCGCATATGAGCCACCGCACAAATAAAGCCGCGATTTACAAGGTTAAAAATATTAGCGCTAAAATTATCGGGAATAATAATTCCATAGGAGCCATATCCATAGAGATAGAGAGGCGCACTGCCATCAAGTGGTGTGCCCTTTTTATAAAGAACGCTTACAGGCACTTTCGCGCCGTCTGTGCTATCGGCGATAATGCGTTTTACC
>CAYTWK010000224.1:0-3710 GCA_964442095.1 uncultured Caulobacteraceae bacterium
TTACCTTTGTGGGAATATCACCCTTACAAATAGCAAGTTTTATAGCGAAAACAAGTTAATCGCAAAACAATGGCATGCTCAAAGCTCTTATACATTTAAAAGATAGGACAAAAGCGCTGAATAAAACTTAGTTTCAGCGCTTACCGATATTCAGACTTGACATTTTTGTTCAAAAAAAGCACTTCCACCAAACACCACTGCGGGTGTGGCGAAATGGTAGACGCACCGGACTTAAAATCCGTTGGGCTGTAAGGCCCGTGCCGGTTCAAGTCCGGCCACCCGCACCATCTATATCAAATCCTCACCTTTGGCGCTTTGCGCCTCACTCACGGATTTGGCAGATTTTCGACATTTTGTTAGCTCGTTTCACTTGCATTTTTGGTTCGAGAATTGTTCGATTAAGGCCACTACTTCGTTCACTTTTGAACTCTGCTTTATCTGCACGCTATTTATGAACATCTGTCGGATTTCTATAGCCCATAAACCTTAATGTTAATAATATTTGACATTAGGTTAAATATTATTTACACTACGTAATGAAAATTTAACATCAAATGTAAACCGGAGGTTTTCATGGCGTATAAAGAGAAACTAACTTGGCTCTATCTTTTGGGAATGGTCATTTGCTTTGGGGCCTATTTCATATTCTTAATTGCCACACCGCAATTTTACGATTGGTATATTTTGGATCAGATAAAACCGTTGGCAATCCTTGGAACTTTAAATGCCGTGGCGGTTATAATTGGCCAATTATGGCTAATGAAAACCCACCCTAAAGAGGAACGTCACGCCAAAGACGAAAGAGATTTAGCCATTGATGCCAAGGCAACACGGCTTTCATATCATATATTGATTTATGGCACGCTTTTGGTTGGCGGCATTTTGCCCTTTACGGAAAGCGCTTGGAAAGTGGCAAATTGCGCAATGTTTGCGGTTTGCATTGCCGAAGTAACGCGCGGTATATCAACCATTAAAAGCTATCGGGCGCAAAGAGCGTGAAAACTATAAAGAACAATATTCGCGCCTTGCGCTTTAATAATGGCGAAATGAGCCAAGCCGAACTTGGCCAATTACTCGGCCTAACAAGACAGACCATTGCCGCAATCGAGGCCAATAAATATTCGCCCTCTCTTGAAACCGCATTCAAAATCGCCGATATTTTTGGCCTAAAGATTCAGGAAGTTTTTGACTGGGAATAGAGTTAGGTTCTTTACTTAATTTCGAAACTAAATTTCACTATCAAATTCAATTTTCCAAAATTGGGTTTGTGCACCTTCAACGCCAAAATCATTATCATTGACGATTAATATGGTTTTTTCATCAAGCAATATCACGCCCTCTATGTCAGGGCAGATTTGCTCATAATTATCCGAATTAAATAATAGCGATTTCTCGAGCGGATTAATGCCGAACGCTCCAAATTCGTTTTCATCCATTTGTTCGATTGTTGGACGAGCTTCTATTTCTAAATGCTTGCTATCAGTTTTAAAATTGTCATTAAGACTGACGATATAAAGTTTGCTCGTTAAAGAGCCGCGCTCCAATACTAATAATCTATCATTACTCAAATATGTCAGCTCACTGACTTTTATGTCATTGCTGGCAAACTTGCCCGCCAAATTATCGCGTTCAAAAGAAGCTGCTTTGTCAAATGGGTAAATATATTGACCAATAACCAAACCTGTTTCCATTGTTATTTTCCAGATGCGAATGCAATTTGCGCTTTTGAATGCCTTTTTATCTGGGTGTTCTAATGGGCTTTGAAAGGCCACGAACAAATGCTTTTGATCATGCGAAATGGTGACTGCTTCAAAACCACGATTAAAATGCCGTTTTGAAGCAATTTCGGGCAAGGTTTCTTTGATTAAGTATTTGGAATTTGCGAATAGATTTGCCTGCCGTTTGGGTAATAATCTTTTGATTATTTTTCCGTCCCTATCTACATGAACCAAAGACGGGCAGTATTCGTCGGCAATCCAAAAGCTTCCGTCCGTCATTGCCGCAATGCCTTCGCTATCAAGGCCAGAGGCATCTGCGGAAATTAATTTACCATCCAAATCAACGGCAATTTCACCCGAATTATCCATTGACGGCAGGCCGCTTATTGGGGCGTTTTCATTGTCAATAATCGGGATATTTCGCACAATTGTGATATATTCACCCTCAATTTTCATTTCGCTAAAGCTCGGGCCAATTTGCGGCATTGGCATTATTTTCACGCCATCTTGGTCCGCCAATTTTTGCATGTTTTTCATGCCGAATTTCTTAATGGCAGTTGATACTTTAAAATTCGGCCCCCTGTCACCAATCGCCCAAAAACGACTTGCATCGCTTTCAAGCCGCGCCAGCCCCGAACCAATCCCGCGTGTAATAATCATTTGATGATTCGGAAGGTCGATGCGCCCAAGTTCTTCGTCAAAATAATTTAGGCGAGTAACTTTGGGCTTCACATCATAAACCCTTCACAATGCTCTCGGTCATCTTTTTCGCATCACCAAAGAGCATCATAGTGTTAGGGCGGAAAAATAGCTCGTTTTCAACGCCCGCATAACCCGCAGACATTCCGCGCTTGATGAATAGGACAGTTTTGGCTTTATCAACATCTAAAATCGGCATTCCAAAAATCGGGCTTTGGGGGTCAGTTTTGGCGGCTGGATTGGTAACGTCATTGGCGCCAATCACAAAAGCAACATCGGCTTGGCCAAATTCGCTATTTATATCCTCTAGTTCAAATACTTCGTCATAGGGCACTTGGGCTTCAGCCAAGAGCACATTCATATGCCCCGGCATACGCCCGGCAACTGGATGGATTGCATACGACACTTCCACGCCCTCGGCCTTTAATTTGTCCGCCATTTCTTTGAGTGCGTGCTGTGCCTGCGCGACCGCCATACCATAACCCGGAACGATAATAACTTTTTCAGCATTTTTCATAATGAAGGCCGCATCATCCGCGCTTCCGGTTTTAACTGGTCGTGTCTCAACTGCGCCGCCAGCCGCAGCACCATCTGCTGCGCCAAAACCGCCGAGGATAACGCTTATAAAGCTGCGGTTCATGGCTTTGCACATAATATAAGAAAGAATAGCGCCCGAAGATCCAACCAATGCGCCAGTAATAATTAGCGCATTATTTTCAAGCGTGAACCCAAGCGCCGCCGCCGCCCAACCAGAATAAGAGTTAAGCATTGAAACCACAACTGGCATATCGGCGCCGCCGATTGGAATAATTAGGGTTATGCCCAAAATAAGTGAAAGCGCGACAATTCCCCAAAACGCCCAAACCGCATGGCCATGGGTAGAAATAGTAACAGCAATAAGACCGATAATCCCAAGCAAAAGCGCGATATTTAATAAATGCCGCGCCGGCAAAATAATTGGCGCGCCCGACATATTGCCGTTTAATTTGGCGAAGGCAATCAAGGAACCAGTGAAAGTAATCGCCCCGATTGCAACGCCAATCCCGATTTCAACTAAAGAGGCGGTATGAATGCCGCCGTCTTCGGCAATATGAAAAGCCTCAGGCGAATAAATCGCCGCAGCCGCGATTAGAACTGCCGCAAGCCCAACGAGCGAGTGGAACGCCGCCACCAATTGCGGCATGCTCGTCATAGCGATTTTGCGCGCCAAAACGGCGCCAACTCCGCCGCCAATAAGGGTTGCAGCGGCAATAAGGCCGATATTTGCGGTATCGAGCTTTACCATCAAAAGAG
>CAYTWK010000225.1:0-3687 GCA_964442095.1 uncultured Caulobacteraceae bacterium
TACTATTCCCCCCGAAGTAACTGCGCGTTCCGACGCCTATACAGAAGGTGGTTATTGGTTATTGCTGATAGGGGTCTTGGTCTCATTAATAAGTGTTTATTTAATTGCTAAATCGGGCGCTTTGCCAAAAGTTAGTAATTGGATTAACCAAAAGAAAAGCCGCCCGTTCTTAGGCTCCTTTGTAATTGTCGCAGTATTTACTCTTTTGGATAGTTTAATTACTTTTCCCTTTAATGTTTACGAAGACTATTTCAGGGAAAAGGAATTCGGACTAACAAAACAGCCATTTCTAGATTGGCTCGTGCAATATGATATTCAAATTGGGATTTCGATATTTTTGAGCGGCCTAGCATTTGCATTTGTTTATTTGGCCTTGCGAAAGCTCAAAAAGGCTTGGTGGATTTGGGCATCGGCTGGCGGCGGCGTTTTTATGCTAGTGATGATATTCCTGTCACCAGTATTTATCGAACCAATATTCAATGAATATAAGCCATTCCCAGAAGGAAAAGTTAAAGACGCAATTATTGAATTGGCAAAGAAAGCCGAAGTTCCAACCGACAAAGTATTTGTTTTTGACGGCTCGCGCCAGAGAAGCGTGGTTACAGCGAATGTAGCTGGCGCTTTTGGCACAGCGCGCATTGCGGTTAGCGATATCGCACTTGAACGCGCTAGCCTAAACGAAGTGCGCGCGGTTGTGGCACACGAGATTGGGCATTATAAGCTTAATCATACTATGCGTATGGCATTATTCTTTAGTTTTATACTATTGGTGGCGTTTTGGTCCTATGACAAATGCTTTGCGTTTTGCGCGAAATTATTGGGCCTAAAGGAAGTTAAAGACATTGCCGACCCATTGGGTTACCCAGTGATGGTTGCATTTATTTCGGTATTCTTTTTTACAATTACGCCGATTATAAATACTTTTATTCGTCAAGGCGAAATCGAAGCCGACAATTATTCACTTATGACCGCTAAGGATCCAGACGGCCTTGCAACCGCTTTGATAAAGACTGTCGAATATAGAAAAGCATCCCCCGGCCCAATTGAGGAATTCATTTTCCATACTCATCCAAGCGTTGAAAATCGTGTTAAAAGGGCAATGGAATGGAAAGCGAAAAACTTTAAATAGGATTATTTAAGTTTTGAAAATTCGCGCGGGCCGTTTGGATTGGTATGATTAAGCATCCAAGAATAAAGCTCGGGATTATTATAGGTAGCCGTCCAGGAATCATGATTGGCCTCGGGATAAAGTGTGATTTTGGCCTTGGTGCCGCCCAATTCTTTGATGCTATTAATTACGAATGCGCTCCCTTGATAGGGGACAACATCATCTTTTAGGCCGTGAAAAGCCCAAACCGGAATGTCTTTTATGATATTAGCATCCACAGGGTTTGCCATGCCACACACGGGCGCGATTGCCGCAAATAATTTTGGGTGCTCTTTAGCCCAAGAAAATGTTCCCATGCCGCCTAGTGAAAGCCCAGTTAGGTAAATTCTCGATTTATCGGCCTTTAGGCCACTAAGTGCGGATTTTAAAGTCGCGTCTAATTTATCACTTTCCCATAAGGTGCCTTCTGGCGATTGTGGTGAAATAATAATGAATGGAAAATCCTTACCTTCTCGAGCAAGGCGCGGCGGGCCATGAATCGAAACTTTGGAAATATCGGTTCCGCGCTCCCCCGAGCCATGAAGGAAAATCAGGACCGGATATTCTTTATTTGCATCCGATGAATAATCCTTTGGCAAATAGCGCAAGAATTGATAGCCGCTTGCTATTGCTTGGATTTCGGTTTGAACTCCAGCCTTAATTTGAGTTTCCGGTATGCTGGCGCATGAAGTCAAAATTGCCCCCATAAGAATAATCGCGATATTAAAATTTCGCATAAAATTGGCCCCCCATTCAAGAATTATAATGCTCAAGAATCATAAAAGACATTGTGAAAGGCAAAATTGCCAATAGGAATTTCCTTGGTTTCACACCATACCATAAAAAATTCTTTTGGCTCCTTGAGAGGGCAGTGTTCTGGCGACAATACAAAGCCATGGCGCGAATAATAATTGGGATTGCCAACAAGTATGCAACCCTCGGCGCCTTGCTCCAAGAGCCATTCTTTCGCCGCCGCAATTAGCTTTGTCCCTATGCCGCTCCTTTGGTGGTCGGGCGCAACCGAAATAGGGCCAAGGCCAAACCATAAAGCGTCAGAATTTGAATGTGTGACGGGCGAAAGCGCAACATGGCCAATAATTTCGCCTTTGCTATCGTTTTGTGCCACCAAAGACAAAGCCAATGCGCCGCAATTGCGCAACTTGTTTATGAGTTCTGGTTCATCGCCCTGCGAAAATGGCATGGGCGCGAATGCGGCTTTCGTTAGTTCGTAAATCTTTTGAAAATCGGCTTCGGTTTCATGGCGGATTGTAAGCTTCATTTCCGTTTCTCTTGTTTGAGTATCAGCGCTTTAATGATTTAGTTCGGCGGCCCTCTGCAAGCCTTGAAGCACTAGATCTGGAACTATTTCATCGAATATATCCTCATCTTCGAAAAGACTTGAAAAGCCGCCAGTGCAGACTATTTTTACACTTTCGCCAGCAAAACATTCTTTTTGAAGTTTCCCAATAATCTCTCTACAGGCCCCCAAATGACCATGATAAAGGCCAGATTGCATAGATTTGATTGTATCGGTCCCAAGAGCCGTTTGGCACGTTTTAATCTCAACATTTGATAATTTGGCGGCCTTTTGTCCCAAAGCTTCGTTTTGCAGACGCAGGCCAGCCATAATAACGCCGCCCAAATATTCGGCCTTCTTATTAATGGCGCAAAACGTTGTGGCGGTGCCCATATCGATAATTATAAGATTGGTTTTTGGGTAATTATGAACCCCCGCAATGGCATTCACTATTCTATCCGCGCCCAATTCGTCTGGATTATCAATCTTATTCACAAAACCGCATTTCGATGCTGAATCTACAAAAAATGGGTTTAGATCAAAATATTTCACGCAAGCGCTCGCGAGGGAGTGATTGTCACTAGGCACAACCGAGCAGGCTATAATTTTAGAAACTAATTTAGGATCAAAGCCGTTTTCGCGTAAAACCGTGCGCAAAAAAATCCCAATTTCATCAGATGATGCGCCGGTTTTTGACGACCTGCGAAAGCTGCAAACAACCTCACCATTTTCAATAAGGCCGCCGAAAATCTGGGTATTTCCAACATCAAGCGCCAGTAGCATTGTGAAATCTTTCCAAAATAAAGTTTGAAATATGGCCCGAAAGCGCATTTGTGCCAATTAATTTTTCGCGCATCTGCCCGTCTTTATCAAATATATTGAAGCCATGTTTGGACTTTTCGGCGCTAATATCGTCAAACGAATTATGGACAATCAAATCTGCTGAAGATTGGGCAATTTGCTTGTCGATCGCCTTTTGAACACTTTCGGCATCGCTTTCGCGTGTCAATTTAAAGCCAATCAATGCGGCGTTCGGATTTTTCGATTTTATAGAATTAATCAGCTTTGGATTGCGATTTAGGGTTATTGTGATTTCCTCAAAATCTGATGCGATTTTCGCATTTGTATTTTCAAGCTTTTGGCCGCCAGCGGAAATATGCGATACACTATAATCACTAATTGCGGCAGCGTGAATAATGGCATCATAATTAATTGACGCCAGCTTCTGATTCAATATTGCTTC
>CAYTWK010000226.1:0-3654 GCA_964442095.1 uncultured Caulobacteraceae bacterium
GATTAATCCAAACTATCCAAAACCTCTTTAATAGTTCCGAACAATTGGTCAATCTCACTCTCACTTATGGTTAGTGGCGGCGATAAAGCGATAATATCGCCTGTAACCCTAATTAAGACACCGCGTTCATAGCATTTTGTAAATGCCTCATAGCCACGCGCACCGATAGCGCCTTCCCTTGGAGAAAGCTCAATGCCGGCAATAAGGCCGATATTACGAATATCAATGACGTGTTTTGTGCCCTTTAGAGCATGCGCCGCCGCTTCCCATTTTGGCGAAATTTCTCCAGCGCGCCTAAAGAGCCCTTCACGCTCCATAATTTCCATAGTCGCAAGCCCCGCCGCACACGCCGCCGGGTGCCCAGAGCAGGTATAGCCATGGAAAAGCTCGATTAGGTTTGGTGGGCCCTGCATAAAGGCATCGTGCACCATATCCGAGGCAAACACAGCGCCCATTGGCAAATAACCATTATTTATGCCTTTGGCAGTAGTGAATATATCGGGCATAACGCCAAAAAATTCAGACGCAAACGGTGTTCCCAATCGGCCATAGCCAGTTATCACTTCATCAAATATCAGCAGACAGCCAACACGGTCACATGCCGCCCGCAGCTCCTCCAAATAGCCCTTGGGCGGCACAAGAACACCAGTGGAACCTGCCACCGGCTCTACGATTACGGCGGCAATAGTTTCTGGCCCGTGAAGCGCCGCCATTCTATCGAGTTCTTTGGCAAGGTGCGCGCCATGCTCAGGCTGCCCCTGACTAAAGGCATTTTCGGGCAAATGGGTGTGCGGCAAATGATCCACGCCCGGCAAAAGCGGCGCAAACACGCGGCGATTGTTTATCAGGCCGCCAACTGAAATGCCGCCAAAATTCACGCCATGATAGGCACGCTCACGCCCGATAAGGCGCGTCCTTCGTCCATCGCCTTTTGCTTGATGATAGGCCAGTGCGATTTTTAGCGCGGTCTCCACACTTTCAGAGCCTGAATTTGTAAAAAATACATGGCCCATATTTTTTGGCGCTATAGATGCCAATTTTTCAGCAAATTCAAAAGCAATTGGATGGCCCATTTGAAATGATGGGGCATAATCAAGCTGGCTCATTTGGCGCGTAACGGCATCGACAATTTCTTTGCGTCCATGACCGGCATTAACTGTCCAAAGCCCCGCGGTTCCGTCTAAAATCTTGCGGTCGTCATGGGAGGTGTAATACATACCAACGGCGCTAACAAGCAGGCGTGGATTATCCTTAAATTGCCGATTGGCGGTAAATGGCATCCAATAGTTCTTAAGATTTGGCGTGTTGGACATTGTCTAGCCTCATATATTTTGCTGTTTTGTTATAACAAATTGACACATTATTCGCGCCAAAGCAATCTCTCTTTTTGCGCAATTTCACGGTAAATATACTATTGTATTTCATTGAAAATAGAGCGAAAAATCACCATATAAGCACTATAAAAATAGCCATTTTAGCATCTTTGCAGATTGAAAAATAATGTTCCGCGCAACTTCGACAATGATAAAATCTTTCTTGAAAACTGAATCTGCGGGCGGGATAATTTTAATGCTTTGTGCGGCATTGGCGATGATTATTGCCAATTCACCTCTTGCGCCAATCTATTTTGAAGTTTTGCACCATAAATTTCTTGGCCTAAGTGTTCTTCATTGGATTAATGACGCTTTGATGGCGATTTTCTTTTTGATGGTCGGCCTTGAAATAAAGCGCGAAATGTTGGTGGGTGAGCTGGCGACTTGGCCGCAAAGAATTTTGCCGACTATCGCGGCTTTGGGCGGCCTAATTGTTCCTGCGCTGATATTTTTCGCCTTTAACAAAGCAAACCCCGAGGCCATAAAGGGCTGGGCAATTCCGACCGCAACCGATATCGCATTTGCGCTTGGGGTATTATCCTTATTGGGTTCACGGGTTCCGCTATCGCTAAAGATATTTTTGACGGCTTTGGCAATTATTGACGATTTGGCGGCAATTATAATAATCGCAATTTTTTATACGGCGTCATTAAATGTGGCCATGCTAGGCGCGAGTATTGGGATTATTATTGTTCTTTTTGCTTTGAACAGATTTCGCATTAAATCGCTTTGGGTATATTTGATTTTGGGCGCATTCTTATGGTTCTTTGTCCTTAAGAGCGGAATTCACGCGACAATCGCCGGCGTAGTTTTGGCCCTATTCATACCAATCCATTCGGGCGCACAAAGTAAAGCAGCGCCGCTTGAGATACTTGAACACGCACTTCATAAGCCAGTTGGATTTTTAATTGTGCCAATTTTCGGCCTTGCCAATGCGGGTGTTTCGCTTGCGGGCATTGGTGCAGAAGAATTATTCTCGGCGGTTCCAATCGGCATTGCATTGGGCCTATTAATAGGTAAGCAAGCGGGCGTATTTTTGATGACGTTTTTGGCAATTCGCTTTGGCTTTGCAAAAATGCCAGAGGGCGCAAATTGGCGGCAAATATATGGCGTAGCGGTCGTGACCGGTATCGGCTTCACCATGAGTCTCTTTATCGCTTCTTTAGCCTATAAAGGATCGCAGCTCTTAAACGATGAGGCCAAAATTGGCGTATTAATGGGTTCGATATTATCGGGAACAATAGGCTATTTAATATTGCGATTTATGACGGGGAAGAGAATCGAATAGTCTTCGTTTACAGCGGTGGCAGTCTAAAACTCTGCACAAGGCTTTCGGCCACTAATCGCCAGCCATCCACCAGAACAAAGAATATCAGCTTGAACGGCAGCGAAACCACGACGGGCGGTAACATCATCATACCCATTGCCATCAAAATTGATGCGACAACCAAATCAATCACCAAAAACGGCACAAAAAGCAAAAACCCGATTTCAAACGCACGCCGCAGCTCGGATATCATAAAGGCCGGGGTTACAATTTTCATCGGCAAAGCCTGTGCATTGGGCGGCGCTGGAATTCGGCTAAGGCGTATAAAAAGCGCTAAATCAGCCTCTCTGGTTTGCAATAGCATGAATTGCTTTAATGGCGCGGTGGTTGCGGGCCACGCCTGCTCCATAGTCATTTCTTTCTTAGTGAGCGGGACAATACCTTGATTATATGCCCTTTCAAAAGTTGGGCCCATTATGAAAGCGGTTAGGAATAGCGCAAGCGAAATTATGACTGCATTTGGCGGCGCCTGTTGTAGGCCGATTGCCGTCCGAAGGAGCGATAAAACCACGACAATACGCACAAATGAGGTCGTCATAATCACAAAACTTGGCGCAAGCGACATCACAGTTATAATGGCTATAGTTTGGATAACCCGCTCGGTTAGGCCAGTGCCATCGCCCAAATCAACATTCACATTTTGCGCAAAGGCCGCCGCAACCCCAAGGCAAGAGCCAATAAGGCCAAGCGTAAAAATCACCAGCCATTTATAAAGGACTTGCCTTAATTCACTGCGCGGTGCTTTCTTTAATTCGGATTTAGATTTAAATAGCGGGCGCATCGATTGCCTCTTTATTGGGGGATGATTTTAATTGAACTTGGTTGGCACCATTTGGGCCAATCACTAGAATTTCTTCTTGGCCGTCGATTTCCACTATCGCAATTCGCGTCTTGCCGGCATCAAGCCATAAATGCTCGATTAGCTTTAATCTTCTCGTGGATTTATCGCCAATG
>CAYTWK010000227.1:0-3645 GCA_964442095.1 uncultured Caulobacteraceae bacterium
CCTCGGAAAGCCTCATAAATGTCAACATAGTTACAAGTTTTGAAATTGAGGCGACGCGTGCCATAGAATTTACACTTAATGGCATATCGCCTCTAGCTGGCCCCGTTGCGCCCATTTGCAAAACCCGCGATCCATCAAAAAGCGCGAACACACCGCCGCGAATTTCATTCGCCTCGACAAGTTTTCCGATAACTTTGGATATATTATACATAATTCATTATAAGCATGAGAGCACAGCAATCGCAATCAAAATTAAGGGGAATCAAATGCATTGGGACTTCATCCAATCTCTAAATGCCAGCATTGCTTCATTCATTGGTCTATGGACAAGGCGCGTAAGATAATAAGAACCCGCATCAATTTCACGCGAAAATGGCGCGACTAATTCGCCATTCCTCAGCTCATTATTGAACATATTCTTTGGTAAAAGCCCAATCCCTAGTCCAAGCTTTGCGGCATCGGCAATGGAGCGCGAATTATCAAACATGGGCCCGCCGGCAATTAAATCAAAAATCCCATTTTTCTCTAGCCACATTGGCCATTCATTCGCCCTATGCGAGCGCAAAAGTGGAAATTGCCCCAAATCTTTCGGGGTTTTTAGCTTTTGCGCTATAGCTTTGCTACACAGCGGCATAAGAGGCGCAGCCATCAAAAATTCAGCACTTTGGGCATGCCATGCCCCTTGTCCAAAGCGAATTGCAAAGTCCAAATGTTCGTTTAATAGGTCTGGCACATTATTATTGACCATTATTTTGGCCTCTATATTGGGATACTTTTCGTGAAAATCCCCAAGCCGTTCGAGTAAAAACCCAATTGCAAAAGTGCCGACAACCCCAATTTGTAGACTAGTTTTTGGAACCCTGCCCTTTAATTTATCAAGACCACGCTCAAGTTCTTGGAAGGATTTGGCCACAATCGGTGCCAATAGTGCACCTTCGTCCGTAAAGCTTAGGCCGCGCGCAATCCTTTTAAAAAGCGGCTTTTGCAAATAGTCCTCAAGTGCTTTAACCTGATGAGCAACCGCCGCTTGGGTCACACAAAGCTCTTTAGCGGCGTTTGTAAAGCTTAGGTGGCGCGCAGACGCATCAAAGGCGCGCAATAAATTAAGTGAAATATTAGAAAGTGACATTTTGACAATATAGATTTTCGCAATAGAAATTTTGACAATAGAAAAAGTATTAGCTTATAAAATATATCATACTTTTACAATAGGAAAATTCAAAGGTAAAATCGCTTATGAATCAAAGCTGAGGAGCAAATCATGCAGTCAATGAATAAGAGGCACTTAATCATCGGAGGCCTTGCCGCAGGTTTGGGAGCGATGCCGCTTTTTGGTTGCGCCAGCAATTTATCGCAAGATTTTTCGGCAAGTGTTTCACAAATTGAAAAAGCCCATGGCGGTCGCCTTGGCGCAAGTGTTCTTAATACCCAAACTGGTAAAATATATAGCCACCGCGGTGATGAAAGGTTTTCCCTTTGCTCGACATTCAAATTGCCATTGGCCGCAATGATTTTGCGTGACATTGAGCGCGGAAAACTTGATGCCGCAGAAGAAATCCCGATTGTCCAAGACGGCCTTTTCATTCATTCGCAAATGGTGCGCGAAAAAATAGCCTATGGAAAAATGCGGATTATTGATTTGGCGCGCGAAATCCAAATTACGAGTGATAATGTTGCCGCAAATGCCCTAATCAAAAAAATTGGCGGCCCCGAAGTTTTCACAAAAACCATGCAAGAAATTGGCGATAATGTAACCAATATTACCCGCTATGAGCCAGCAATGAATCTAGTGCTTCCGGGGGAAACTCGTGATACCACTAGCCCAAATGCAATTGCCCATAGCGTAAAGACAATTCTTTTTGGCGGATTTTTGGCGCCAGTTTCAATTCAAACTCTTGCCGATTGGATGATAGAAACCAAAACCGGCACAAAGCGCATACGCGCCGGCCTCCCTCCTGATTGGCGCGCGGGCGATAAAACCGGAACCGGCATTAATGAGGGCGCACCAAATCGCTATAATGACGTGGCTGTAGTTTGGCCCAATAATAAACCACCGCATATTATCGCCTGCTACTATGAAGCCCCTGGCTATTTTGAGGATATGCGCGATATTGATCTTGAAGCTCTCGCAAAAGTTGGACGCGCCGCCTCCCAAGTGATAGGCTAGGCAAAATTTCAAGGAGGCCCAACATGCGATTAATAATCATTGCGATTTTGTCCCTAGTGTTTTGCGCAAATTCGGCAATTGCTGAATGCCTAAAGGTTGAAGACGATACAAATATCAATCTAAGCGAAAGCCAAAACCTAACCCTCAAACAAATATCCTTTGAACGCAAAGAATTATTTGAAGCGCTTTACGATACATCTGAGTTTGAAACTCGTGGTTGCTGGGCAACGCCAGTTGGCAATTTTGATGCGCAGACTCTTTCGGTTGGGGTTTTACAATGGAATTATGGGCAAAACTCGCTCCAGCCATTGATGCAGGCTTATAAAGCCAGCTTTGAAACGCCAGAGGCTTTCAGCGCAGAAATTGCGGGTTTGATGCCGAATTATGGTTCAATTGCTTTTGGTGATGATTGCCTCGCTCCTACACTTAACCAAAGCTGTAAGGATAAAATTCTCGCGGCGCATGAAAATGGAAAGCTCAATCCAATTATTCAGGCCGAATATGAGGCACTGTTTAATTCATTGCGGATGCGCCAAATACAAACCAATACATTTGTAGAGTTTTTGGGCAATTTAAAACCCAAACTTAGCGTTCTATTCGGCGAAACCCCAAGCAAATTACAAACTAAATGGGGCATTGATATCGCCATTCAGCAGGGCTTTGTAAAATATGGCGATAATCAAACCGGCTTTTTAAATCCCGCCGATGTTACCAATGTTCGCACACTTTTTGCGGCATTGGACGAGGATATGAAAACCAAGAGGCTCTTATCAACGGTTCGTTGGTATTCGGCGCTTTGCGGCGGGATTTATCAAGGTGTAACCGATGAAATCTGCAATACAAATATCAAATCTTGGTGCGCAGTTATCGTAAAAGGCATTAGCGATGAACAGGCCGATTTAATGAACCTTACCTATGTTCGCTCTCGCATTGCGCAGGGGCAGTCGGGCCGTTGGCAGGCAAATGCCTTTTCACGCCGCGCCAAAATTGTCCTTAATGTGGGCCGCGTTGGCTCGGTTGAATTACCATTGCCGCGCGGAGTTCGCAAAACCCGAAAATGCAATAATTGGTTGGTGTAAATCTATTTAGGAGGTTGAATTGGAAAGCTTAAACCCGAACCGACGCGATTTGGTCTCGCTTGCCGCAACCACCCTCCTCTTTAGTGCGATTTCAAATAATATTGCCTGGGCGAATGGCGTGCCGATGGTGGTCCGCAATTGGCTCTTGGCGGTGGTTGGCCTTAAAGAAGATTTGATTGCTGGGCGAATAAATGTCCTTGAGTGGCAGATTGCAATTGAAAAATTAAACACCAGCATTCGCCTTGCGGATTTGCAATCCTATCTTGATATTCCAAACCTAACCAAATCTTTCACCTATTCATCAAACCTTGCCGATATTGCCAGTGTTACCCTGCCGCGCGAGATTATTGGCGCTGCGGGTATGCGCCAATGGTTCATAAAAGTGTTTGGTATGCGTAG
>CAYTWK010000228.1:0-3624 GCA_964442095.1 uncultured Caulobacteraceae bacterium
AAGGTTACGTTTTTCGCCGTTAGATAGGTATAATTAAGGTCCGTTCCAAACCCACCTAGCCAACCGGGAAGCATTGTAAATGCGGTTCTGAATGTTACCTCTGCGCCCTCTGTAATTGCGCCTTCACCATTTATAGGTTGGTTGACGTCAAAGAGAGTTCCTGTGCCAAAGAAATCAACGGTGCGAACCGCGCGGCCAACAACAAAAGTATCAATATCTTTGCGGAATAGACCAACACTAATTTGGGTATCGCGGTTTGGATAATATTCAAAACTTAGGTCGTAAGTGCTAGCGCGATATGGCTTAAGATCTGGATTACCGCCTGTGCAATCATCTTCTTCGGCTGTTGTGCCAGCAGCGAGGCCACGAGAGCCAGAGCCGATAACGCAAGTTACGTTTGGAGCTAAGTCAGACATTCTTGGCCGCGCAATGACTTTTGCATAGCCAAATCTTGCAACCATTTGGTTTGGAATTGCCCACATTGCAAAATTTACTGATGGCAAGAAATCGTCATATTCTTTATTGATAGTGACAATATCATTTAGCAAGACAACGTTTGAATGAGTAAGTCCGGCATTGGCAACAATACACTGATCGCGGGTTTGGCCGACAGGTAATGTTCCTTGGCAAACTGTCGGCATGCGCTCTTGCAAGCTATTTAGGCCAGTTGCTTGGGTTTTAGTCTTTACATAGCGGCCACCAATATTACCTGAATAATCACGGCCCATGAGCTCACCTTTAAAATCAGCGCGAATATATCCCGCCATGACTTCCTCGGTAACGTCATGCCCCGGAATTTGGGCATAGGTTTTACCGTCAGAGCCAAGCGCTTGGCGAACATTATCATGATTAAATTTAGAGGTATCAAAATAGCGTGCGGCTTGGTCATAGACTGGCGCAAACCAAGTTTGCGGTAAACCGCTTACGCCTTTATAGCCCTTAAAGAACACACCGGGAGAGCGGGTTCCAGACGACGCCACAATCTGGGTAAGCATTGCGCGCGAAACATAGCTTCCAACAAAGTTTGAATTGATGAAAGTCTGAACGTCATTTGCACGAAGAACATTAGTGGTATTCAAAGGATCAAATGTCATTGTCAGATTTATGTTGGCTGTAAGCAAATTGACATCGTCCGCCGTGGAGTTCAGCAAAGCGCCATTGCTTACAAGACGACCACCGCCACCATAGACAATCGAATTATTCTTATTCCAACGGCCACCAAACATTACACGCTTGATGATGCTATCTTCAAATTTATACTCAAAATCGGCTTTCACAGAATCTTCATATATGTCGTTTTCTGTTGGGCGATATTGTAGTCCAACAGAAACATATGAATTTGGATCTTCTGGGCTACTTCCGACAGGGAAATCAAATCTTGGAACGCCCTTTGAATCCAAGGTTACAGTCATGCCTGGCGCGTTTTGCGTGAAGACAACGTTATTTGTTTCACCAAACCATACTGATTCAGAATGGCCCGCCATAATATCAGCTTTGAATCTATCGCCACGATAGATATAACCACCCGATATATATTTGGTATCAATATCGAGCACAAAATCACGCGCAGCTGTTGAAAACGCGCCTTGGGCCCCTTGACCTGCTAAAGACAAACAATTGCCAACGGTATACTTGGTAACATGGTGATTAACCACAGTCATGCCAGCAGGTGTTGACGTTGTAGAAGCAGCAACGCAACTTCCACCTGTTGGTGCACCAGTTGTCGGATTATAAGTTGGCAATGCACCTTGTGAAGCAAGGCGAGTTACAGCTGTCAAATCCGTCCCGAAATTTCTATCATTCAAGATTTGATGTTGGGTATTCGCTTGATAAGAACCCCAAACTCGGCTCTTTTCTGTCAATTTATAGTCTGCGGTAAAATCGCCGGAAATGCGAGTGTGATCGCGCGTCCAAATACCATAGCGGGCAATGCGTGGCGCATAGTCAAACCATTGCGCGTTACACGCGTTTCTATCCGCTGTTACGGTTAAAGCGGCGCAACCAGCCGCAGTGGTTACTGCCGCCGCAGCAGCATTGCGGCTAACTACGGTTTTTTCTGCTGAGAAATCCCAATCGCGCAAGAAGTTCCACGCCGTATTACGTGCATAATCATTACGCGTAATGATATTGTCATAAGTAATATTTGCCATCAAACCAAGCCGGTTGTCAAAAAACTTACGGGTTGCAAGCAAGCTCATGCGTGGCTGTAAATTGCCATCAGTAGTAAGATATTGCTCAGACAAGGTGAGTGCAAAAGCTGGCTTACGGAAGTCCAGTGGACGACGGGTCTTAATGCTAACCGTGCCGCCTACGCCGCCTTCAACCATATCAGCAGTGAAACCTTTGAAAACATCAATGCTTTGAATAAGCTCCGACGGCAATTCACGCAAGTCAGCGCCACGTTGACCACCACCCGAGGTTCCAAGCACCGTCAAGCCATTAATCTCAATACGGTTAAGGTCCGGTTCAACGCCGCGTATAGAAACCTGCACACCTTCACCAAAATCTCGTGACAACTGGACACCGGTTACCCTTGAAAGCGCTTCACCGACGTTTTTATCAGGAAATTGACCGACATCTTCGGCGACAATTGAGTCAGAAATCGTATCCCCATTGCGTTTTCTATTGATTGAACTTTGAATTGATGCCCGAGTTCCGACGACAATTACGGTTTCAGGTTGCTGTGCATTTGACGCATTTTGCGCAACTGCCTCGCTCGAGAATGCTGCTACGCTCGCTGCTATAATAGAAGCACTTACAAATAAATTGCGCTTCGCAATTCCGCTTCGGTTGACCATTCTTCCCTCCCATGGATCAAAATGTCTATGTCTGCCACTTTCAAATATTAATTTATTCAATGCGGCTTATTTATATTGCCCTTAATAAAATCTGCCTGATAAAATTCAGAAACCGACCTTAAATTAAAATGCGAATTATTATCTTACAAATCATATTGATTAAAGATGACAAGTCAAGTGCACTTTTGATTAAATTGTAAACTATTGCAGATATATACCCAAACGATAAAAATCATAATTTTCAAACCTTGTCCGATTAAGGGTATAATCCGCGCAAAATCGCTATTTTCATTAGGGTTTTTTCCGCAGACACCCTTTAAACTGGTCGTGATTTATGACAATAGGCAGACTTGCATTTATCACTAAAAACACCCCAAACCCTGATTTAGAGGCCACAAAATCTTTCGCTTTCAATCAACTTCAATCAAAACAAAAGCGATTCGCAGCCACAATTGTCTAGCTAATGCTCCTAAGATCGACAACATAAGTATGCGTCGGACCATGCATATTCGAACGAAAGACAAGAAATTTGCCATCGGGGCTAAAGTGAACGTTTGGTTCTACGCGGTAATCATGTTTTCGCATATCAACCAATTTCTTGGCCACAAGCCTTCCTGGGCGAATTAAATCGGCGGCGTTGGGTGCACTAACACCTAAATCCTCTATTAGCTCGGGATAGAATAGATATATATATTTGCCGTCTGGGGCTTTGGCCACCATTTCAGAATCGCCGCCATCACCAGCGAATAGTTTGCCATCTTGGGAAATTTGAAAATGAACCGACCATTCATTGCGCTCTAGATGATACCAAACTCGTTTCTTGGTC
>CAYTWK010000229.1:0-3604 GCA_964442095.1 uncultured Caulobacteraceae bacterium
ACTATTGGCGCACCCGAAATGTTATGAAAACTTAGTAGTTTTTAAAACCTCCAATCGAGTATCGAAAACAAGAACCTGCATTATAAACCAAGATTGAAAGTGTGGGATAGACGCGCCTATCCTCCCTTGTGCAGCGAAGCGAAACGGGGGAGGTGTCACGTAGTGACGGAGGGGGCAATTCCCACTTTCCAAGAATCGCGCGATGTGCAGGCGCAGCCTTCCTAACCCCTTCACCCTGCTTCGCCTTTGGCTACGCAGGGAGCTTCCCCACATTGGGGAAGCAGAAAAGCCCACTAAGCGCTCACCCTGCTTCGCCACTTTGTGAAAGCAGACGGGCGTTACAAATCAAAAGGGCATTGGCAATTTTATCGCAAACCGAGTTAAATTCACGGCGCACCTCTCGATTAGTTATTCTTAATATCAAATAGTCCAGAGACTTTAGATATTCATCACGCGCAGCATCATTGCTAGAGTATAAATGATGATCGCCATCTATCTCGACAATTAGTCTTGCTTTGTGAGAGATGAAATCGACAATATATTTTCCAATTGGTTCTTGCCGATTAAACCGCACGCCAAACAAACCGCGTCGCAACACACCCCAAACCCTCAATTCTTCGAGTGTCATTTGCTTTCTCAGCTTTCTCGCAAATCGATTTGCCATCTATGTTCACTATATGTTCCCTCACATAAAGTCAAGCAGAGCTTTCTCCTTCCCCAATGTGGGGAAGGTGGATTTTGCCATTTTAGTTAAAATGGCAAAAGACGGAAGGGGTTAATTTCCATTTGCCAAACACCCAAAACCCATCTAACCTCGCGCAATGTCTGAATCATTCCATATTCCCAAATCGCGCCTAGAGGCGTTTTCCGACGGCGTTCTCGCCATTATTATTACAATCATGGTTTTGGAATTAAAGGTTCCGCATGGCGCGGATTTAAAGGCTTTAATGCCCTCTATGCCGGTATTTTTATTTTATGCCCTTAGTTTTATTTATGTCGGCATTTATTGGAACAATCACCACCATATGCTTTTGCTCGCCAAGAAAATAAATGGCAAAATCATGTGGGCCAATCTGAATTTGCTATTTTGGCTTTCACTTTTCCCATTTGGCACAGCATGGGTCGGCGAAAATTATGGCCAAAGTTTCCCGGTTGCGATTTATGCAATAATCCTCTTTATGGCGGGTCTGTCCTTTATGATCTTAAGCCATCAATTGGTAAAGCTAAACCCAACCCATGAGGCAATTGGCGACACAAATGTTGCCAAACTAAAGACATGGGTTTCAATGGCGCTTTACCTAACGGCTATTTTCACGGCATATTTAAACCCCAATATTTCTTTGGGCATATTTGTAGTGGTCGCTCTATTATGGGTTGCCCCGCTTGGGGCTGTTGAAAAGCTAAATCAATAGTATTATATTACTCGAACATATCGAACCATTTGGAAAACCATAGGGGGTTTTCACGAACTGGCATGGGCCAGCATTTTCAAACTTTGGCGATTCTGCCGTATTTCGTTTGGGGTCGATATGAATATCCTTGATTTTAAAAAGAAAAAACTCGCGCGCGAAAAAATTTCCTGCGTTACATGCTATGATTATTCTTCGGCGCTTATTGTTGGCGCATCGGATATTGATTGCGTTTTGGTTGGCGATAGTCTGGCTATGACAATTTATGGCCATACTTCAACCCTTGCCGCCGATATTCCCATGATGGCTCCGCATATTGCGGCGGTGGCGCGCGGGCTTGCGGCGGCAAATAGCAAGAAGTTCATTATTGGCGATATGCCGTTTCAAACCTATAGGCGCGGCATTGAAAATGCGGTAGATGCGGCCACTAGCTTGATGCGCGCTGGTGCCAATGCCATAAAGCTAGAGGGTGCGGATGGCAATATTGAAATTATCGAGCATCTAGTGGGCGGCGGCATTCCGGTGATGGGGCATGTTGGATTAACACCGCAATTTGTGAACACTATGGGCGGGTTTCGCGTGCAAGGTAAAGATGACGAGAAATCGAAGAAAATCCTCGATGATGCCAAACGCCTAGAGGATGCTGGCTGTTTTAGTATGATTATTGAAGGCGTGCCCTCAGGGCTAGGCAAAGCGATAAGTGAAGCCGTTTCAATACCGACGATTGGTATTGGTGCGGGCATTGATTGCGATGGCCAAGTTTTGGTGTGGCAAGATTTCCTTGGGATTAATCAGACCTTCAAGCCAAAATTTGTGCGCCATTATGCCAATCAATATGATGAAACTTTGCTGGCAATCAATAAGGTGCATAGCGATATTTCTGCGGCGCAATATCCATCATTGGATGAAAGCTATTGAACCCCGAGGTGATTGATAATCCCTCCGGTATGAAGGCGCAATGTGCGAAATGGCGCTTGCAGGGAAAATCCATTGGCTTTGTGCCAACCATGGGTGCGCTCCATGCTGGCCATGAGGAATTGATAAAGGCTGCACGTGCACAAAATGATATTGTGGTTTTATCAATTTTCGTAAACCCGACCCAGTTTAATGACAAAAAGGATTTGGAAAAATATCCGAAAACATGGGACGCGGATTTGAAAATCGCGCAACGCCTTGGTGTTGATGCGATTTTTGCACCAAAGTTTGACGATATATACCCCGATAATTATGCCTATATTTTAAGCGAGAACAGCTTTTCCAAGAAGCTGTGCGGCGCTTCAAGGCCCGGGCATTTTGACGGGGTTTTGACCATTGTCATGAAGCTATTCAATATAGTTTCGCCGGATTTTGCCTATTTTGGCGAAAAGGATTTTCAGCAATTAAGCCTTATTCGCTCAATGGTTTCGGCATTTTTTATGGATGTGGAAATTGTGGCAATTGCGACCATACGCGAACAAGATGGGCTTGCAATGTCCTCGCGCAATGTGCGGCTGAATGAAAAGGGCCGCGAACTTGCGCCATCAATTTATGCCACAATAAAGACGGCAGATAGCACCGAGGAAGCCGCGCGAAAACTGACACAATTGGGTTTTGAAATTGATTATGTGGAAGACATTGGCGCGCGGCGTTTTGTTGCCGTAAAAAGCAATGAAACAATTGATGGCAACCAAATAAGGCTGATTGATAATGTCGAAATCTAAAATTTCAGCGTCCAAAATCCTTGTTTTGGTTTCTGGGTCGATTGCCGCCTATAAGGCGTGCTATTTGGTTTCGCGCCTAAAGCAAGCTGGCTATGAGGTTAAAATTGCGGCATCGAAATCCGCGCTCAATTTTGTGGGTAGCACGACATTTGAGGCGCTCTCCGGTGAATTGGTCGCCAGTGATACATTTGAAACCGGCGGCGCTCTAGATCATATTTATTTAATGCGCTGGGCGGATTTGATAATTGCCTGCCCGGCGACAGGTAATTTTATCAATAAGACCGCGAACGGAATTGCCGATGACTTTCTAACCACGCTCTCATTGGCGCATGATTTCACCAAGCCATTCTTGATTGCGCCGGCGATGAATACGCAAATGTATATGCACCCCGCAACCCAAAATTCGGTGTCACGTCTAAAGGAATATGGCTTTATAATTCTTGAAACCGCGTCTGGCGTTTTGGCCTGTAATGAGGTCGGTAGCGGTAAATTATT
>CAYTWK010000230.1:0-3602 GCA_964442095.1 uncultured Caulobacteraceae bacterium
AATTTTGAATTAAGATTGCCAAGCGTGATTTCCTTAAAGCAATATGTTCATGCCGATAGAAATTTGGCATTCACGCGTTTTAATCTTTTCCTGCGGGACGGATTTACATGCGTTTATTGCGGCGCAAAGAATGATTTGACTTTCGATCATGTTTTGCCGCGCTCTATGGGTGGGCGCACCACTTGGGAAAATATTGTTACTGCCTGTTCGCCGTGCAATATGAAAAAAGGTGGTCGCACGCCAAAAATGGCCAATATGCCTCTAAGGTTTAAGCCCCATCACCCCAGCCAATATGAGCTTCAAGAAATGGGGCGAAAATTCCCGCCAAATTATTTACATCAGACTTGGCTTGATTTCCTTTATTGGGACGCAGAATTATTGCCGTAAATGGCGCTGCTACGCATTGCTTTGCTCCAAATAATCACTATTTCTAATGAAACAATATCAAGGAGCAATAAAATGCAATTACCCACCAAGCTAGACATGCATAATGCGTCAATTATCCCATTGTCGCGCGGCCTTCAAAATCTTTCGAAAATCCTTGATAAAGCCATTGAAATGCGCGGCGCAAAAAGCCTTAATGATGCGACAATTCTAAATTCACGTTTAGTGTTTGATATGTTGCCTTTTTCGCGCCAAATCCAAATATGTTGCGATACCGCCAAGGGCGCTGCGGCGCGCCTAAGCGGCACGGATGCACCAGTTCACGAAGATAATGAAACCACACTCGAAGAGTTAAAAGCAAGAATTGAAAAAACACTTGGTTTTATAAATTCGGTGCCAGCAGAAAAATTTGAAGGCACAGAGACCAAAGAGATTGTCCTAAAGTTTGGCCCAAATGAATTTCCCTTTGTTGGCTATAGCTATCTAACAGGCTTTGTATTGCCAAACTTCTATTTTCATTCTTCTATTGCCTATGCATTATTGCGCCAAAACGGCCTAAACTTGGGCAAGGCAGACTTTCTTGGTGGTGCATAGAATTCACTTAAACTTTGGGTAAAGTCCAATTGGCTTTTAATTTTGAAAATCTAGATTATATTCATAAATAATCTCGCTAGTGGGTATCAAATACTAAATGAATGTTTTTTTCGCATTTTTTTCGCGGCTTATCGGTCTAGGGCTTTTCCTAGTCGGCGGTATTCTTGTTTTGACAAAGCTGTTTGGCGGTTCAAAAAACGTAAATTCGCTACAGAAATCGAAAAAAGCCGAAGAATTTGACGAATTCTTAAATCCAAATAAAACCACGGCAAGTAAAGAAGATATTGAAATTGCCAAAACCCGAAGCCGATTTGAAAATGAATTGCGGCTTTCAAAAGAGCGGACCCGAGAGCGGCAAAAGCGCTTTAAACGCATAGATTGGGCTTGGAAAATCGGAAGCCTAGGCGCGGGCGTATTTGCTGCTGGCCTTGCATTTGAGGTTTTTGAAAACCCTTTAGGTCCGATTGGACTAGGCATTCTTATTGCCGCGATTGTTGGCTGGATTGGCTCTTTCATTAATAATTATATTAACGACAATTCAATTCGCAAAGAGGCCGAGTTAGTGCCACCTCGTGAAACTATTAGTGCACCAAAGCTTGGCGAAAATGCTCTGCCGTCGGGTCGAAGCGAGTTGGTCAATGGCGTTCTTGCCGAGGCCGCGACCCATTTGAATAGTTTGGACGAAACCATACCACGGCTTAGACATACGGATTCTATTGCAACGATTGCGCAAATTATTACGATTGGCAAACGTCTTATGGGCCATATTGCCACCAATCCTCAAAAATTTGCCATTGCGCAACGTGTTTTCACTTATTATTGCCCGCAGACTTTAAATCTTGCCGAGGCATTGGCAATTCTTGAAAATGACCCCAAACCCGATTTAGCGCGTATTGGCTCGACGCAGGCGATTTTGAAAAAATTGGTGGTTCTATTTGATAGAACCGAGCAAGAATTAAGGGCTGATGATAATAAATCGCTCGATATTGATTTGAAATTATTGGATCAATCCTTGCAAGCTGATTTGACCAGTGTCTAGACGGTCATGGCGAGAGTTCTTTTCCTTCTACCAGAATGCGATTTTGACCCCTCAGAGGCGGCAATTGCGTGGCAAGTAATTACCAATAAGGGCCATAGTGCAGTTTTTGCGACGCAAAGCGGCAAACCATCAAAAGCTGATGAATTAATGCTTTCGGGGCGAGGATTAGATGTCTGGGGCTTTATCCCCTTATTGCGCAATTTGATTTTGATTGGTTCGATTTTACGCGCCAATAAAACCGCGCGCCTTGCCTATAGAGCATTAGAAAACGCGCCGGAGTTTTTAAACCCTATTAGTTTTGATGAGGTGCAAACGGCGCAATTTGACGGGCTTTTTGTTCCAGGTGGTCATAAAGCGCAAGGCATGCGGCCATTTTTGGAAAGCCCAAAGGCACAAAGCATTGCCGCCGAATTTTTGGTTTTGGGCAAACCTGTTGGTTCGGTGTGCCATGGCCCATTATTATTGGCGCGCGCTATTAATCCCGCCACTGGCAAATCTGTATTGTATGGGCGCAAGACAACCGCGTTAACTTGGGATCTCGAGAGAAAGGCAGCCTTTTTAGGTAATATTGTGCGCTTTTGGGATAGGAATTATTATCGCACCTATCCTGAGGCAAAGGGGCAAAAATTGGGGCAAACTAGCACGCAAAGTGAAATTGAAAATCTAATTGGTGGTGCGCAATTTTTTATGACGCCGCAAATGGGCGATGAAAACTATGCGCTTAAGACTAATGGAATAAACCGCGATAATCTTAATGATATGCGCTGTTCATTTGTTGTCAAGGATGGCAATTATGTTTCGGCGAGATGGCCGGGGGATATTCACGCCCTTAGTTTGGCATACTGTGAAATGCTCGGCTAATTTTCCTATTTCCGGAAAACCGCAATCACTGCGCCGCTTTGGTTTTTGAATTGCAATTCATTGCCATTTTGTGCGATAGATTTTACCTCGCCAAGCATTGCAAAATACTTTGCTTCCTTGTCCATTAGACCATTTTCCATACATGCCATTTCGGTGGCCATGATTGGACCAAAGCTAATATTTGGCATTCGCCCTTTGATTTCTCCGCCATATCGATTGCAAAAGCCGATTCCCGAAATGCGGCCATTTTCAAATTCAATATTCGCGGTTTGCGGGTTTTGCGCAATTGGTTCAGCGCCCAAACGCACAATTTTCCAATTGCCAGATATAGATTGGGCGGTATTTGTGCGCGATGCCGAACTTGTTCCGTTTGGCTCAGATGCGGCGCAGGCTATAATGCCCAATCCGCAAAGTGCCAATATTACCAAAGATAAGTTTTTCATAAATCCTCCGCCAAATAAGATTATTTTTACTCACTAATTGCGGCGCAATTTTGGCATTATTCTTTAGGCTTTGCATCTTCAAATCGGTTGGCTTGCAATAAAGGCATGAAGAGCCGCATCCATGCGCCAGCGACTATAATTGCGCCAATTCCGCCAATTAATACCGCGCGAACAGGGCCAAAGAATTTCGCCATTAGACCGGTTTCAAATTCGCCCAATTCATTGGAGGCAGAGATGAATAGCATAGCAACAGCCGCACCCCGCCCGCGCATAGCAACAGG
>CAYTWK010000231.1:0-3600 GCA_964442095.1 uncultured Caulobacteraceae bacterium
TTTGTCGATTATGCCCATACCCCTGATGGGCTTGATGTATTATTACGTGCAATTAGGCCCCATGCTCCAGGTAGGATTATTTTGGTTTTTGGCTGCGGCGGAGACCGTGATAAAGATAAAAGGCCAAAAATGGGCGCGATTGGGGCGAAATTTGCCGATATTGTCATTGTCACTGATGATAATCCAAGGAGCGAAAGCCCAAATATTATTCGCCAAGAGATAATGTCTGCAGTCCCCAATGCACACGAAATTGGCGATAGAAGAGAGGCAATTTTGGGCGCTATTAAAATGGCTAAATCTGGCGATGCCGTTATAGTTGCTGGAAAAGGCCATGAAACAGGTCAAATTGTTGGCGATAAAGTCCTACCTTTTTCGGATCAAGATACAATTATTGAATTCTTAGCGGCTAATGGAGGCCATATTGTCTAGCCCGCTTTGGACATCAAAGGAGATTGCCGAAGCAATTGGCGGAAGTGCTAATGGTGATTGGGCCATTAATGGCATAGAAATAGATTCACGCGCGATTAAAGCAGGTGAATTGTTTATTGCCCTAAAAGTCGAGCGCGATGGCCATGATTTTGTGCAGAATGCGCTTAAATCTGGCGCAAGCGGCGCTCTGATTAGTGACAAAAAGGCACTTAGTGAAAACGCCCCATTTGTGATTTGCGAAGATACAATGCTGGGCCTTGAATGTTTGGGCGCAGCAGCGCGCAAAAGGGCGATTTTGGCAAAAAGAATTGCTATTACAGGTTCGGTTGGCAAAACTACTGTGAAAGAACTAACCGCGAGCGCCTTGGCCGCCAGTGGCAAGACCCATAAATCAGTAAAATCCTATAATAATCAATGGGGTGTTCCGCTAACTTTGGCGCGTATGCCCCAAGATTCGCGTTTTGGCGTATTCGAAATTGGTATGAATCATGGAGGCGAAATTTCGCGACTTAGCCCGCAGGTTCGCCCACATATCGCGGCAATTACAACTGTCGCACCGGTTCATATTGAGCATTTCCAAAACATTGAAGGCATTGCCGATGCCAAGGCGGAAATATTTATTGGCGTCGAAAAAAATGGTAGCGTTGTAATCCCATTTGATAATTCTCTTTCTAAGCGATTAATCGCACGCGCCAAAGCCCTCGAAGGGCTTAATGTAGTAACTTTTGGCGTGCAAAAGGGTGCCGATGCGCAGATTATTTCTATTGAGAATAGCGGCAAAGAGCGATTGGTGCGCGCTGATGTAATGGGAAAAATTATTGATTGGCGTTTGTGTGAACCGGGTGAACATTGGCTTTCAAATAGTCTTTGTGCGCTTACTATTGTTGCCCTCGCGGGCGGTGAAATTGAAGCCGCCGCAAGCGTTATTTCAAATTTTGGTGCCCTTGAGGGGCGCGGTGCGATAAAAGAGATTATTACCGAAAGCGGCCTTAGTTTTACTTTGGTTGACGAAGCCTATAATGCGAACCCAACCTCCGTTGCAGGCGCGCTTGAGGCCTTAAAAGAGCGTGATGGTGGTCGCAAAATTGCGGTTTTGGGCGATATGCTGGAGCTCGGCGCAAATGAAAATGAATATCATGCTGGCCTATTAGGCGCGATTAATAGCGCAAAGACCGACAAAATATATCTTTGTGGGCCACGAATGAAGTATTTATGGGACGTTTTGCCAGAATCCGTTAAAGGTGCTTATGCGCCCAATTCGCGCGAACTTGCGCCAATGGTTTTAAATGAATTGGCGCAAGATGACGTCTTGATGGTAAAAGGCTCAAACGGCTCGCATATGAATGTTATTGTTGCGGCGCTTGCCGGCCTAAAGCATACCCAGAATTAAAAGGAAAAACAAAAGCCTATGTTGTATGAATTGCTCCATCAAAATTTCAATTTACTCAATTACATTACCTTTCGGACGGGGCTGGCTTTGGCAACTGCGGCGATGGTTCTGTTTGTTTTTGGTCGCCCGATGATTGATTGGATGCGCGTAAAACAGGGGCGGGGCCAACCAATTCGCAAACTTGGGCCTGAAAGCCATCAAGCGAAACAGGGCACACCGACAATGGGCGGCGCAATGATTTTGGGCGCGGTCTTCCTTGGGACCATATTGTGGGCAGACCTATCAAACCGATATGTATGGGTCGTTCTAGGTGTGATGGCTGGTTTTGGGCTAATCGGATTCGTTGATGATTATCGTAAAGTCAAAAAGCAACATGAAGATGGCCTCTCATCGCGCCTAAGATTACTCGGTGAGTTCATAATTGCTGGTATTGCTTGCTATTTCATTATGGTTTTCCAAAACCAAGATGGAACAAGTTCGCAGCCTCTAGGATCTTCAATTGCCTTTCCTTTTTTCAAGGATTTCCTCTTAAATATAGGCCCTTGGGTAGTTTTATTTGGCATGATTGTGATTGTTGGGTTTGGCAATGCTGTTAATTTCACCGATGGTCTTGATGGGCTTGCAATTATGCCGGTGATGATTGCATCGGCAACATTCGGCCTAATAGTTTATCTTGTTGGCAATTTTAAATTCGCTGAATATTTGCAATTGCATTTTGTAAAGGATTTGGGCGAAACCACCATTATATTGGGTGCGATATTGGGCGCGGGTCTTGGATTTTTATGGTGGAATGCGCCGCCTGCCCAAATCTTTATGGGTGATACGGGTTCATTATCGCTTGGTGGAACTTTGGGTGTCGTCGCCGTGGCTTCAAAGCATGAATTTGTTTTAGCTATAGTTGGTTTTGTTTTTGTTATGGAACTTCTAAGCGTTATCGCCCAAGTAGCATCTTTCAAACTAACGGGAAAAAGGGTGCTATTAATGGCACCTTTGCACCATCATTTTGAAAAGCTCCATTGGAAAGAGCCGACAATCGTAATTCGCTTTTGGATTATGGCGACAATTTTCGCATTGATTGGTTTAACGACCTTGAAACTTCGTTAGGGTCTGGGGTAAGAGCGCGCTATGTTTCCCGTCACAACATTTAACGGCAAAGAAGTAGCGGTATTCGGACTAGCGCGTTCGGGCATAACTTCTGCCTTGGCTCTCAAAGCCGGTGGTGCAATTGTTTATGCATGGGATGATAATGAAAATTCTCGCGATAAAGCGGTGGAACAGGGCCTTGAAGTTTGCGATCTGCGCGAGATTGATTTTGGCAAACTCGCGGCACTAATAATGACCCCTGGGGTTCCGATTTATGGGCCGAAAATGCATTGGGCCGCCATAAAGGCCCAAGCCGAAGAATTGCCGATAATAGGCGACATTGAATTATTCGCGCGCCAGATTAATGCAATGCGCCCCGACGAGAGGCCAAAAATTATTGGTATAACCGGCACCAATGGCAAATCGACAACTACTGCTTTGATTGCGCATATTCTATCAAATTCTGGCCGCGATGTGCAAATTGGCGGCAATATTGGAACGGGTGTATTATCGCTAGAGCCGCCCAATAGGAATACTCATTATGTCCTCGAGCTTTCATCATATCAATTGGATTTGACCAAAAGTCTTAGGCTGAATGTTGCGATATTAATTAATGTTTCCGAAGATCACCTCGACCGCCATGCAACTATGAGCCGATATGTCGCCGCCAAGCGCAATATTTTCGCCAATCAAACACC
>CAYTWK010000232.1:0-3555 GCA_964442095.1 uncultured Caulobacteraceae bacterium
CGCACCCAATGATTGGGTTCATGACATTATCCAACAAAAAGGCAATTTCTTTCCTGAGCTTGATGCCCTGGGCGAAGAATTATTTGTCGGGCTTGGCAGTGATAGTAATAATCTATTGGCGGAGGCGCAAAAGCGCCTTTTGACCAATCATACTATTAGTGTGCGCTTTGTGCCGTCTTCAACCATGAACCAATATCAAAGGCGTTTTGATTTACACCGCCGCAGACTTTATCTTAGTGACATTTTATCGCCTGCCTCGCGGCTTTTTGCTATTATTTATCAATTGGCCCTTAGTGAATATGAAGTCCAGATTGACAATATTATTAGCAAGATGGCAGCGCCAAATAATGATTGCGAAAAACTATTAAAAATCTATCTTTTGAACTATCTAAGCGCGGCGATTATAATGCCCTATGATAGGTTTTTGGCCGCCGCCAAAGCGTGCCAATATGATATTGATCTCTTAAAGGCGCCGTTTGGTGTCTCCTATGAGCAGATTGCCCATCGACTGACAACACTTTCAAGACCGGGCGAAAGAGGCGTGCCATTTTTCATGATACGGGTAGATACTGCCGGCAATATCTCAAAGCGTTTTGCTTCGACCAAATTCCCATTTTCACGTCTAGGCGGAACTTGCCCAAGATGGAATATTCATCAGGCATTTCAAAATAATGGCCGCACCATTACCCAAATAATCGAAACCCCAGAAAAAGAGCGGTTTTTCACCATTTCTAGGGCCATAGCGCCCAATCAAGATGGCTGGTCGAATGGTGACTTGTCGGGGCATGCTATTGGTTTAGGCTGCGAATTAAAATTCGCGAGCGAGCTTGTCTATTCAAAAGGTATAGACTTAAACCATGCAGCAGTGGTAGAAACAGGTCCAATGTGTAGGCTTTGTGAGAGGCCGAATTGCAAAGAGCGTGCAAGCGCGCCAATTATGCACAGCCTAAAAATTGACAAATGGGTCAAGACAAATACCGCGTTTCCATTTTAACTTTAGTCTAAAATTGCCGTTCTTGGCGGTAAAACCTTCAATTATGATTTGCGCGCCAAAAGCTATGTGTTAGACATAAGAACAAACATTTGATTGGGGAGTGCGAATGTCATCAACAATTGCCGAAGTAGAAAGACGTCGTATCGCGGCGCGCCTTGGTGGCGGTCAAAAACGTATTGATGCCCAACACGCTAAAGGACGACTTACTGCGCGCGAACGTTTGGAAATTCTTCTAGATGAAAACTCGTTTGAAGAAATTGATATGTATGTCGAACATAATTGCACCGATTTTGGCATGCAGGACACCAAAATCCCTGGCGATGGCGTTGTCACTGGCTCTGGGACAATAAATGGCCGGCTGGTCTATGTGTTTTCCCAAGATTTCACCGTTTTTGGCGGCTCCCTCTCGGAGGCTCACGCAAAGAAAATTTGCAAAGTAATGGATATCGCCATGAAAACTGGCGCACCAATTGTTGGCATTAATGATTCGGGTGGTGCGCGCATCCAAGAAGGCGTGGCGTCATTGGGCGGCTATGCCGAAGTATTTCAACGCAATGTTTTGGCATCTGGAGTAATTCCACAAATCTCCCTTATTATGGGGCCATGCGCAGGCGGCGCTGTTTATTCACCGGCGATGACCGACTTTATTTTTATGGTCAATGATTCAAGTTTTATGTTTGTGACCGGCCCTGATGTGGTTAAAACTGTTACCAATGAAATTGTCACCCAAGAAGAATTGGGCGGCGCAAAGGCGCATACTTCAAAAACCGGTGTTGCCGATAATGCCTATGATAATGATATAGAGGCATTAATGGCGGCGCGCGATTTAATCGATTATCTGCCGATAAATAACCGCGCCGAAACCCCAAAAAGGCCATGTGATGATGTTTGGGATAGGCTTGAAAATAGTCTTGATACCATCATTCCAAACAATGCCAATCAGCCCTATGATATGCATGAGATAATCAAAAAAACTGTTGATGAAGGCGATTTTTTTGAAATTCAGCCAGCACATGCGGCAAATATTATTGTTGGCTTTGGCCGCATTGAAGGCAAAACCATTGGCATTGTTGCCAATAAACCAATAATTCTTGCAGGTTGTCTTGATATTAATGCCTCCAAGAAGGCAGGGCGTTTTGTGCGCTTTTGTGATGCCTTTAATATCCCAATTGTGACCTTTGTTGATGTTCCGGGGTTTTTGCCGGGCGTATCCCAAGAGCATAATGGCATTATAAAACACGGCGCGAAATTACTATTCGCCTATGCCGAAGCCACCGTGCCAAAAATCACAATCATTACCCGCAAAGCCTATGGCGGTGCCTATGATGTTATGGCTTCAAAGCATTTGCGCGGCAATATTAATTATGCATGGCCAACTGCGGAAATCGCGGTTATGGGCGCAAAAGGTGCGGTTGAAATCATCTTCCGCGGCAAAACCCCTGAAGAAATTGCCGAACAAACTAAAGAATATGAAGAGCGTTTTGCCAATCCATTTGTTGCCGCAAGTAAAGGCTTTATCGATGACGTTATAATGCCTCATTCAACCCGCAAAAGAATTGCTTCGGCGCTGCGTAAACTAAGAAATAAGACTTTGGCAAACCCGTGGAAAAAACACGATAATATTCCGCTTTAGGGGCCATATAATGGATAATTATGAAAAATGGCGCAAACTGGCGGCCAAAGAAACTAAAGACAAGAACCTAGATTGGCATACACCCGAAGGGATCGTCGTAAAGCCGCTTTACACCCAAGATGATAGTAAAGATGCAGGCCTTCCCGGTTTTGCGCCATTCACACGCGGCGTGCGCGCCAGCATGTATGCCGGCCGCCCATGGACTATTCGTCAATATGCAGGATTTTCAACCGCCGAAGAATCCAACGCATTCTACAAACGCAACCTTGCGGCAGGGCAAAAAGGACTTTCTGTCGCTTTTGATTTGGCAACCCATAGGGGCTATGATTCAGATCATCCGCGCGTAATCGGTGATGTTGGCAAAGCTGGCGTTGCTATTGATAGCGTCGAAGACATGAAAGTGCTTTTTGATGGTATTCCACTTCATGAGATGAGCGTCTCTATGACTATGAATGGCGCGGTTATCCCAATTTTAGCTTTCTTTATTGTCGCAGGCGAAGAGCAAGGCGTTCCTATGGAACAATTAGATGGGACGATTCAAAACGATATTCTAAAAGAATTTATGGTGCGAAATACTTATATTTACCCACCCGAACCAAGCATGCGAATTGTGTCGGATATTATTGGTTTTACGTCAAAAAATATGCCGAAATTCAATTCGATTTCAATTAGTGGCTATCATATGCATGAAGCTGGCGCGACTGCAGTCCAAGAACTAGCTTTCACAATCGCCGATGGCAAAGAATATGTAAAACGCGCTATTGAAAGCGGCCTCGATATTGATAAATTCGCGGGCAGGCTTAGCTTCTTTTTTGGCATTGGCATGAATTTCTTTATGGAAATTGCCAAACTTCGGGCGGCGCGGACATTATGGCATCGGGTGATGGATGGGCTTGGCGCCAAAGATGAGCGCTCTAAAATGTTGCGT
>CAYTWK010000233.1:0-3534 GCA_964442095.1 uncultured Caulobacteraceae bacterium
AGCATTTGGTGATACTATGAATGGCCGCACAATTAATTTTGCAAGCGGTGCAGCAACCATTTCAGACGATTCTGCATCTTTGCTAAATGCCCTTACAGGTATTGCAAATGCTTGTAATGCCCACAAAGTTGAGATTGCCGGCCATACTGATAGCACTGGCGAAGATGCTGCAAATCTTACGCTTTCGCAATCGCGTGCCGATGCGGTTAAAGCATTTTGGGTATCAAAAGGTGTTAAAGCTGATGGCCTGACTGCCAAGGGTTATGGCGAAACAAAACCTCTTGAAGCTGGCGAAACTGAAGCTGCGCACGCTAAAAATCGTCGCACTGAGTTTGTGGTAAGCGCTGCTCAATAGTTTGGGTGATTTTTGAAAAGATTAGGGGCCGCTGGAAATAGCGGCCCCTTTTTATTATTTTACTTCCGGCAGTGGCTGTGCCCGATCTTCATCAAGATAGCGCGCATTTAATGGCTTTAGATTGTCATCTAGTTCTATAACCAGTGGATTGCCCGTCGGGATTTCGACTTTCATAATTTCGTCTTGGTCCAGATTAAATAGGTGCTTTACGATTGCGCGCAAACTATTGCCATGCGCTGCAATCAAAACATTGCCGCTTTTTAGCGCTGGGGCAATATTGCTATCCCAATAGGGAATTACGCGCTCTAAGGTTATTTTCAAGCTTTCGGTTGCCGGCAATTCGTTTGGCGGTACATTTTTATAGCGCGGATCATTGGCAGGATGATTGGGGTCGGTGATTTCTAGCGGCGGCGGCGCAATATCATAGGATCTACGCCAAATATGAACTTGCTCTTCACCATGCTTTTTTGCGGTCTCAGCCTTATCGAGGCCAGTTAAAGCGCCATAATGACGCTCATTTAGGCGCCATGATTTTTCCTCTGGTAAATAGCATGCATTCATTGCGCGTAGGCTCAGCCATAGTGTGCGTATGGCACGGGTTTGAAACGAGGTGAAACATTGGCTAAACTCGATTTTGGTTTGCTTCAATAATTCGCCGGCCTTGGCCGCTTCGGCTTCGCCCTTTTCGGTTAAGTCCACATCAACCCAACCAGTAAAACGATTTTCAAGATTCCATTGTGATTGACCGTGGCGGATTAAAGTTAGAATCGGCATAGTTTTTCCTTTAGTTTTAAGAAATTTGTTTCTTAATACATGGATTTAGCTATCCATCACAAAATAAATTGCAGTTCGAAAAGCCATGATATCTGCCCGAAAATGGTTAATTTTGGCGGAAAAATCAATTTTTGCTGAAAAAATGGTCAAAATTGCGAGCAATATGGGCAATATGCAATAAAGTATGCTGCATATGCAAAATAACATTTGTAAATTGTGCACATGCGAAGTATTAGGGTGTTAGCCCTATAGGTTGTTACTATAGCGCTAAATGCCCTATTCGGGCGTTTCCTCCCTTGTAACTTATGGCCGGGCGCAGATAGAATCTAGCCCGGTCTTTTTTTGCGGAATCGTTTGTAGAGTTAGATTCCGACTTTTGCGATAAGCCGAAGAGCAATAAGATGAGGCCGCAAAAGTTATAGGCTTTTGCGACGAGCCGAAGAGCAAAAAAATCCGTGCGGGCTGAATATTTTACGCTAGTTTTCCATGGCAATGCTTGAATTTCTTGCCAGAACCGCACGGACAATTTGCATTGCGCGGTGTTTCTAGCCAAGAACGCGGCATATCGCCCATGGGTGACGGAACCAAATCGTCGGCCACATCGCCCATTTCGTCCAAATCGGTATTTGGCGCAGGGTGCTGTTCTAGCCATGCGGGGCCAGGATTAAAGCCATCGCCGACTTTTGGCGCATTATTCGGGGTCACATCAATAGTTTCATTTGTGTTTGGATCTTGGAATACCAATTGGATATTCATCAAAAGCCGAGTAACTTCGGAGCGCAATTCATCGCGCATTTTTTCAAATAAATTAAAGCCTTCGGTTTTGTATTCAATCAATGGATCTCTTTGGCCATATCCGCGCAAATGAATAACCGAGCGCAAATGATCAATCGTCACCAAATGTTCGCGCCATTTTGAATCAATGGTTTGCAATAATACTTGCTTTTCTAGATCCCGCGCTTGGCTTTCGCCCATTGCCGCGACCTTTTCGGCCCATGCCGCACTTGCCGCCTCGGTAATTTGGCGTTTAATGTCATTGTCATCAACACCATCTGCCGTAACCATTTCAACGATTGGTAAATCAAGGCCTAGGTTGGACTTAACGGCTTCGGCAAAGCCCTCCGCGTCCCATTGCTCTGGCATAAGCTTTGCCGGCATAAAGCGTTCGCAAAGTTCGTCGATTTCGTCTTCACGCATATAATTAATGGTTTGCTCAACGTCTTCATCGCGCATAAATTCTTTGCGCTCTTCAAAGATTTGCTTGCGCTGATCATTAATCACATCATCATATTTGATAAGATTTTTGCGAATTTCAAAATTTCGCGCTTCGACGCGTTTTTGGGCAATTTCCATCGCCTTATTCATCATTTTCTCTTCAATAGGCTCATCTTCAGGGAGGTTCATTGCCGCCATAATGCCTTTGAATTTGTCGCCGCCAAAAATGCGAAGTAAATCATCTTCGGTTGATAGATAAAAACGTGAACGTCCAGGGTCACCTTGGCGGCCAGTTCTACCACGCAATTGATTATCAATGCGGCGGCTTTCGTGGCGCTCGGTGCACAATACATAAAGACCACCGGCTTCTAGGGCTTTTTGCTTGTTGATTTCAATCTTCGCTGCCAATTCATCGCGTAGCTTTGCAATTTCATCGGCGGTCATGGCACGGCCCCAAGCGGCCTCGCGGTCGGCTTTTGCCTTGTCCATTTGCATTTCAAGATTGCCGCCCAATTGAATATCGGTTCCGCGACCTGCCATATTGGTGGCAATCGTAACCGCACCTGGGATACCGGCATCGGCAACAATCGCGGCCTCTTTTTCATGATAGCGCGCGTTTAGAACTTCGTGCTTAATGCCTTTGGCCTTTAAAAGCTCTGAAATGACTTCGGATTTTTCAATAGAAGCCGTTCCGACCAAAATCGGCTGACCTTTTTTGTGGGTTTCTTCAATGTCTTTTATAATTGCGCGGTGTTTGGCCTCTAGGGTCTGATAAACCACGTCATTCTCGTCAATTCTTTGAACTGGACGATTGGTTGGGATTTCTACAACTTGAAGGTTATAAATACTTTCGAATTCAGCGGCCTCGGTTTGCGCAGTGCCTGTCATGCCTGCAAGTTTGCCATAGAGCCTAAAGTAATTTTGGAAAGTAATAGATGCCAAGGTTTGATTCTCTGGCTCAATATTGACGTTTTCTTTAGCTTCAATCGCTTGATGAAGGCCTTCTGATAGTCTGCGGCCCGTCATCATACGGCCAGTAAATTCGTCAATCAGGACCACTTCGCCATCATTAACGATATAGTCTTTGTCTTTATGGAAAAGAACATGGGCTCTTAGGGCTTGGTTTACATGGTGCACAGTGGTGGTGTTTGCAATTTCGTATAAAGAACCCTGCAAAAGACCGCGCTCTT
>CAYTWK010000234.1:0-3512 GCA_964442095.1 uncultured Caulobacteraceae bacterium
TTGTCACATTCTGTTCGTCTTTGGGCGAATATTTTGGCCGGCCATATTCTTGTAAAAGTTTTTGCTGGTTTTGTGCCTGCTATGTTTGGTGCGGGCGCAATCGGGATAATTGGATCAATCTTGCCATTCGGTATGGCAGTCGCACTTTATGCTCTTGAAACTTTGGTTGCATTGCTTCAAGCATATGTCTTTGTCACTTTGACTTGTATTTACCTAAACGATGCCCTCCATGCAGGGGATCACTAATCAATTGTTCATTAAGGAGTAAAAAAATGGACGCTACAGCAGCAGCATATATTGGCGCAGGTCTCGCTTGTTTCGGCATGATTGGTGCCGCGATTGGCGTTGGCAATATCTTCGGTTCTTATCTTGAAGGTTCATTGCGCAACCCATCAGCAGCACAAGGCCAATTCGGTAACGTGATTTTCGGCTTCGCGGTTACAGAGGCATTGGGTATCTTCTCATTGCTTATCGCAATTTTGCTTTTATTCGTTGTTCCAAAATAAGATTTAGGCGAACTTCGTTAAGGATTAAAAATGGCGCAAGAAGCAAGTAAAGCTGTTGCGGAACATGGCGCGGAAGGAGCTACAGCATCTTTCCCACCATTTGACGCGTCTCTATTTCCGCACCAAATATTTTGGTTTGCTCTTTCTTTTGTTGGGCTCTATTTGATTATGGCATTCATTGTTTTGCCAAAAATTAGCCAAACAATCGAAAAGCGAAAATCAACTATTGCTGATGATCTAAAGCGTGCCCAAGAGGAATCTGAGGCTGCTGAGGCTGCTCGTATTGCCGCAACCGAGGCTCAGGCCAAAGCGCGCAATGAAGCTCGTCAAACGCTTGATGATATGCGCAAAGAAATTGATGCCGAAAATGCAGCCGCAAGTTCTGCCGCAATGTCTGAAGCAGAAGAAAAAATCAAAGCTGCAGAAGTAAAGATTGCAAAGCAAAAAGATAAAGCAATAGCGGCGGTTACTGAAACCGTTGGCGATCTAGCCAGCGACATTTTTGTGCGTCTTACTGGCGCGGCGCCAAGCGCTGCCGTTCTTAAAGCCGCAGCCAAAGGGAGCAATTAATGCATTTTGACGCAACTCTAGTAGCAGCTTTGGCATTTACGACTTTTGTCGGCATTTTGATTTATTTGGGCTTGCCAAAAATGATTGCATCAAGCCTTGATGCACAATCAAAAGCTATCGCCGATGAATTAGCGGCTGCAAAAGAGCTTCGGGTGCAAGCCGAAGAATTGCGCAAAAGCTATGAAGCCCAAAGCGCAAATGCGGCCCAAGAAGCCAAAGAGCTGATTAAACAAGCCAAAGCCGATGCTAAGGCCCTAAAAGAGCAAGCCGCAATCGCCCTAGAAGCTGATATTGCAGCCAAAGCCAAGAACGCCGCAGCGCGTATTGAGCGCGCCGAGCAATTGGCAATCGCAGAAGTTCGCGCACTTGCTGCCGATAAAGCGATCGATCAGGCCAAAGCTATGCTAAGCGCAAGTGCTAGCGGAAAATCAGGCGACGCGCTTTTAAAGGCATCTTTGGCAAATATCACTCGCGAACTTGCGAATTAAGTTTATTCTAATTGAAACAATTTTATTGAGCCTTGCACATATTTGTGCGAGGCTTTATTTTTTTCCAATTGAAACCAAATAAAGATTAATTCATGAACGATAAGAGCCAAGAATATGTTTGGGAAGCGCCGGACGAACAGCCCGCACAAAGCATTCCAAATGACAACACCTTGACTAGCGTTCAAATGCTTCGTGGATTAGCCGCGCTTGCAGTTGCCATTGCGCACCTTCATGCGGTTGAATTAAAACTCGGTGGGCCAGTATTTTTCGGCGATTGGGCCTTGGCTGGATTTGGCGGTGTCGATTTATTCTTTGTTATTTCCGGCTTTGTAATGGTCTGGGTTACGCGCCAACACCATGGCAAATTACCAAAAATTGGGCAATTTTGGTTTCTTAGGCTTTTACGAATTTACCCTTTATGGTGGCTGGTTTTGGGCGCAATTTTTGCGGTTTATCTCGTTCGGCCCGAATGGGTTTACCAAAGCCATGCATCCAATCCAAACGTCTTAACTTCGTTTTTTTTGATCCCAGATAAGGATTTGCCGCTTCATGCTGTCGGTTGGACTTTAATCCATGAATTGTGGTTTTACTTTATTTTTGGAATATTGCTATTTTTCCCAAAGAAAATACTGCCGATTTTCCTTGGGGTTTGGGGCGCATTAATCCTTGCGTGCCTATTTGCAAATTATTCCCCTATTGATCCCTGGCTAAAGCTTATTCGGCATCCATTATCCCTTGAATTTATAATGGGTGCAGGAATTGGGATTTTGGCATGTTCAAAGAAATTTGCGAACCCACGAGCCTTGGTTTTTATTGCATGTGCTGCCCTTGTCATCAGTATTATAATCACCAGCGCAAGTGCGCAAGATTTTTTCGCCCATGAATCAAATCGGGTGTTCTTGTTCGGTGTGCCATGCGCCATATTGGTTTGGGGCATAGTTGGCCTTGAGCAAAAAGGATATCGTGCGCCAAAGCCGCTTTGTGCACTTGGCGATTGGTCTTATGCGCTCTACCTCATCCATGTGCCGGTATTTGCGGCAATTGGGCGTTTAGCACGGCCATTTGCAAATGATGGCGTAATCGATAATATTTTTATTAATATTATCGCTCTGGCAACGGCGATATTCGCGGCATTCATTCTCCATCAGTTCTTTGAAAAGCCGATTATGAAGCTTGCGCGGCGAAATCGCAATTAGCTATTGCGCAAACTCGCCTGTGCCGCCGCCAATCTTGCAATTGGCACCCTAAACGGTGAGCATGATACATAATCAAGGCCCGCGCCATTGCAAAACTCGATGGATGCGGGGTCGCCGCCGTGTTCACCGCAAATACCAAGTTTGATATCGGAGCGCGTCGCACGCCCCTTTTGCGCGGCAATTTTAACCAGACTACCGACACCATCGACATCAATCGTTACAAACGGATCTTTTTCAAAAATCCCCTCACGCAGATAATCTGGCATAAAGCGGCCCGCATCATCACGCGAAATCCCTAGTGTAGTTTGCGTCAAATCATTGGTGCCAAAGCTAAAGAATTGCGCCGAATTGGCAATATCATCGGCGCAAAGTGCTGCGCGCGGCAGCTCTATCATTGTGCCAACCAAATATTCAATATTCACGCCTTTGGCGGCCATAGTGGTTTTGCCAATTGCGTCAACGCGTTCTTTTAGGATGGCCAATTCCTTTTGTGTCGCGACCAGAGGAATCATAATCTCAGGAATTGGCGCTTTGCCAGAAGTTTGCGCCACTTCAATTGCAGCCTCAAAAATCGCTTGGGCCTGCATTTCATAAATCTCAGGATAGGAAATTCCAAGCCTACAACCCCTATGCCCCAACATTGGATTAAACTCATGAAGGTCTTTTGCACGTTGCAAAAGCTTGTCTTTATCAAGGCCAGTAGCCGCCGCAACTGCCGCAACATCCTCATCATCATGCGGTAAAAATTCATG
>CAYTWK010000235.1:0-3508 GCA_964442095.1 uncultured Caulobacteraceae bacterium
TAAATTCCTGGGCCAAAGATTGGTCGAGTAATTTAATATCTATTTCCACCGAGCGCGCATCTTCGCCGTTTAATCTTGCGGCAAAATCTTTAAATGCATCTTCTAGGCGGCCAATCATTGCATCAATTTCCCCAAGTTTTTTTGTATCACCGATTGCCGCTGCTCTACCACGCGCTTTCAATAAGTCAGTGGTGGATGGCAAATAATAGGTAAATAGCCTTTGAACTTGGGAAAGTTTGCTCGCGTCCGCCTCTAAGACTTTTTGAACTTTTTCAACATCCGAGACCATATTTCGCAAATGCAAGCCTAAATCATCTGATGCTGTATTTGATGCCGCTCGCAAATGCTCGATGTCATCAGAGGCATCTTTAATCACCTGTGAATGCAATGGCAAATTGGTCGGAGCAATGTCTTTTGCTTCGGGCGGCGCCGAAGCGTTGGGTGCTACATTTGGCTTTGAAACAGGTTTGCGATATTTATCTTCTTTGCGGGGCGCAAATTCTTTTCGCTTGTAATATTTGTCGTCATCATCATCGTCATCATCGTCATCATCATCGTAGTTATAACTGCCCGACCAAAACTCCTTTTCGGAGTGCTTGTTCTTACTACCGAAAAAGCCCGCCATGCCCAATAAAGCCATGGTAAAGCCAAAGCCTACCCATGGATTAAAACCCGTAATGGCCCAAATTATGCCAAAAGTTATCATTGTTCCGACCATTTTCGGGCGGCCCAAGCGATATTCAACTTCTTTCCAATTTCGCGCGGGGCGATATTTGTGCCTTCGTGACATTATCTATTTATCTCTATCTTATTGCCGCAGAATTTACCAAAGCAGCGCGCAATTCCTCGGTCATCTGATTCATTCGAGTTTCAATTTCCGCCCTTTTTGCGCGCCCTTCTTCTTGCGTGCGAACTACGCCAGTAATAGTTTCAATAAGATCGCGGTTTGCCTGTTCTAGGGTTTCGACATCCACAATGCCTCTTTGGCTTTGCTCTTCAATTGAAATGGCTTGGTTTTTCATCATTTCAGATGTTTGGCGCAACATTTCATTTGTCGCATCAGTCACCGCCTTTTGCATCTCCAGCGCATCTTCTTGACGTCTTAGCCCCAAAACTAAGACCATTTTTTGCTTCCAAAGAGGAATGGTAAGACGGGTAGAAGCCTGTAAACTTTCGATTAGAGTTTCATCACCAGCCTGCACAATGCGTATTTGCGGCAATTGCTGAATACCGATTTGCCTTGCCTGCTTTAAATAGAATATCCGCTTTTCTAATCTATCAAGTGCTTGCTCAGCATCTTTATAGGTTTGCGCCTCTATAAGGCCATCACCAGCGGCGGCGGCAGCTTCAGCGGCGGCCCTTAGCTCAGGGATTTTTGTTGCCTTCATTTCGGCGGCAAATTCTTCGCCCGCCTCGATATAGGCTGCCAATTGCATAATCGAATTTGCGGTTTGTTCATGAAGGTCATCTAAAACCGCAATGTCACGCCTTAGGCCATCTTTGCGCTTTTCGAGCTGGATCGCTATGGCATCAATTTGGCTTGCGACATCATCATAGCGGCCTTTGAATTTTTCAACTTCTGCGCGCGCCCCACCGAGCAATTTGCCAAAAAATCCCTTCTTTTGTAGGGCTTGCGGATCAAGGCCTTTTGCTTTTGCGATGATATCGGTCAATAATTTGCCGGTTTCGCCCAAATCCTTATTGCGTGTTTGCGCCAAAATTCTATCGGCATAGGCAACAACATTGCGCTGCGCCTGATCACCAAACGAAGCAATTGATGCCCTGTCATCTAGCGAAATCTGCTTGCGGATTCTTGTAAGCTCGGTTTTGGCTACTTGAACTTGCGGCAAAGTTTGCGGCTCTAGGGGCAAAAGTTCAATTGATGCAGCTTGACTTGTATCGCCTGAATTAGAAGTATTTGCACCTTGTTCTTTCTCACTGCTTTCGGACATTAATTATTCCCCATATTCATTTTTTGCCGCGCCAAGAATTGGCGCAAATTCCAAGCATATAAGATAGTGCTTATTTGCAATAATTAAAAGTATTCAAACAAACTTTTATCGGCACAAAAATAATTTTGCTACAAAAAAGTAGTCAATCGGGTTTTATGCACGAAATATTGAGAACGGAAAGGCCATATCGCCTAATACACGCCCGTTGCATGCCAATAAAATATCAAGCTTGGCTTTTTCACCCTTTAAGCTCCAATCAAAAAACAAGGCTGCTGCCGCGCATGCTGCCGCTAAAGCTTCCCGCTGCGGACGATGCGTCCGACCGCGAATATTTGTTTGGCGCGTACCTAACATGCCGCCAAACCCCGATGAAACTGGCGGTAGATTTATCCCTAGAACACCAGAGCCACTGGGAATTTGCGGCATAGATTCAGCGTCGGCGGCAATCATGGTTCGCCCATAAATCACCCGCGCTGTGCTTCTGGTCTGGGGTCTATTATGTTTGGCAATCTGACTTGGCGCTAGGGCAAAACTTGCAGTTATTCTTCCATCAGCAATAGCGCTAGAAGGCGTAAAGTTTGGCCCCCAGCCAACAAGACCTAGAGAAGTCCAAGCTCCATCATAATGGCCAATCGTGCCTATTTTTGATGTATCAACCATTTGCGCATCGCGCCCCAAAACCGACAATATCTTTGGAAGATTATCAAGGGCATAGCTAATTTGCTGAGCGCGGCGGGCGCTTTTACGATTTGCGGCGGCTTCACCGCGTAGGTTACCTCCGCCGCTGGCGCTAATTGTCAAGACAATATAGCCGCGCGAAGCAAGCCCACCTGAGAGAACATCATAATTTATGGCATCATCATATAAATCTGGGCAACAGACAATTATTGGCATTTTCATGCCAGCCACTGCGGGCGATGCAACTCTAACTGTTATTGGAAAGCCATCAGGCGCGGGCAATGTAATATCGGCAAACTTTGCAAGCGGCACGCCAAGGAATGAATTATAAGCATCAAGCAATTCATCACGCGCAGGCGAATTTGCCAATGGAATTATAACTTTTGACTTTACACTTTGAATTTGAGAAGCCGTCTTCTCGGAGCGAGAAGCGCAAGCGCTTGCAAAAAATGGCGATAATAAAGTTGAAAGAAACCCAAAGCTAATTACCCGCCGAGAACTACCGGAACAGGTCCTTTTACCGATACAATCAATATTGCGCTGGGAATTATATTCCAATTAAATCACGAGCCTCTTAAATAAAGTCTGCAAATTAAGATTAGTCCCAAATCCAATCGGATAAATTAGAATTATTTGATTTTTTTAGTTTGTCCAATTAATTTTCATTTTTGGCAATCACCTGACGCAGTTTATTGATTATTAGAGCCGTAGTCTTATCGCGGCGATTGCTTGGACCATTTTCAATATCGGCATCAATTTCCAATGCAATGGTTTTGCCCAATTCTACTCCCCATTGGTCAAAAGAATTAACACCCCATAATACACCCTCGACAAAGGTTTTATGCTCGCAATAGGCCAAATATGCGCCAAAATAATAT
>CAYTWK010000236.1:0-3503 GCA_964442095.1 uncultured Caulobacteraceae bacterium
CACTATTGCACCTACTGGCGCAATTGCTTCTATGCCATTTGCCCCAGAGATTGTTATTCCCGCAATGGTCGAATTTCATAAATTATACGGCCATCAAATCTATCAAAAATATGGCTTTATTGACGCTTTTAATCCCAGTTTTGAATATGACGTTCCCACTCCTGACGGAAAAGTTATCCCTGGGTTTGGGTGGGTTGCGCGCGATTATCTCGCAATCGATCAAGGCCCGATTGTTATCGGTATTGAAAACTATCGCAATGATTTTGTTTGGAAATTTGCGCGCTCCAATCCAATCCTTAAACGCGGACTAAAACGTGCGGGCTTTAAAGGGGGTTATTTGGATTAGGTCATGATTAGCCGCCGCCAAATAGGACTTAATACTTTCGCGGGCCTTGCTACGCTCGGGCTTGGCGGTTGCACTAAGATATTTGGTGATAATTCTGCTGATGATTCCAAGACTATTTCATTTTGGGCGATGGGAAGCGAAGGCGAAATGGTGGGTAAACTTTTGCCAAAGTTTTCTGCCGAAAATCCGGATATCAAAGTAATTGTCCAAAAATTACCTTGGTCCGCCGCACATGAAAAGCTTCTGACCGCGTTTGCGGGCAATACTATGCCCGATATTTCGCAAATGGGTAATTCTTGGATACCAGAAATGGTGGCGATTGGGGCGATATCCCCGCTCGATGAGATTGCGCAAACTCTTGAAAAGGGCGATTATTTTCAAGGCATATGGGACACAAATGTAATAGACAACAAAATCTATGGCATTCCTTGGTATGTCGATACGCGCCTTTTATTTTATCGCACGGATACTTTATCACGGGCGGGTTATAATTCAGTGCCAGAGACTTGGGACAAATGGCATGCGGCCATGAAAAAAATAAAGTCCAATATTGGCGATAAAAGATATTCTATTCTAATGCCGCTTAATGAATATGAGCCATTGGTAACTTTGGCATTGCAAGTTGATGATCCAATCCTCAAAGATAATGCATCACGCGGGAATATGAATTCCGCGGGCTTTAAGAAAGCGCTTGGCTTCTATAAATCAATGTTTGATGAGAAATTAGCGCCAACCGCTGCCGCCGCAGAGATTTCAAATGTTCATCATGAATTTGGGCGCGGATTTTTCAATTTCTATATTACTGGCCCATGGCAAATTGGCGAAATGAAACGCCGATTGCCAGAAGAAGTGCAGGGGGATTGGGCTACTTCGCAAATGCCGGGGCCAAATGGCTATGGCGCATCATCTGCTGGCGGTTCTAGTTTGGTATTGATTAAGAACTCCAAAAAGAAAGAAGCTTCCACCAAATTATTGGCGTTTTTATCGCGGCCCGAAATCCAGCGCGAGTTTTTTGACCTAACTGGGGACTTGCCGGCGCGTAAATCAGCATGGGATATGGGTAATTTGCGCAATGATAAATACGCGAGCGCATTTTACAAACAATTAGAATTATCAAAGCCAACGCCCAAAGCCCCTGAATGGGAACGGATTGCCCAAGATATGCGAATTGTTGCCGAACAAATGATACGCTCTGGTGAAAGTGTCGAGACGGCGGCAAATTTAATGCAAACAAGAGCCGATAAAATCCTTGAAAAGCGGCGTTATTTATTGGCACGAGGAGGGCATTAATGAAACGCTCTTTGGCTGGATATTTGTTTGTTGGCCCTGCAATGCTTGCGATTTTGGTCTTTTTCTTTGGACCAGTTTTGGCTGCGCTTTTCCTAAGTTTTACCGACTTTGATATTTATGCATTGGCCGATATTAATAATCTGCGTTTTATTGGTTTTAAAAACTATCTCGAGCTTTTGACAACTCCATTATTTTGGAAGGCGCTTTCAAATACTTTATTTTTTGTCTTTGTAGGTGGCCCAATTTCAATGATGGCGAGCTTGGGGGCCGCGCTTTTGCTAAACTCGCAGAAGGCTTTACTAAAGGACTTTGTGCGCACAATTTTCTTTGCGCCGGTGGTTACAACATTGGTGGCAACCGCAATTGTATTTAAATATCTACTTCATACTAAATATGGCTTTATCAATTTCGGCCTAGAAAATATTGGCATTAAACCAATTGATTGGCTTGGCGATCCAAATTGGGCAATGCCTGCGATTATAGTTTTTTCAGTCTGGAAAAATTTTGGCTATAATATGATTATATTTATTGCCGCCTTGCAGAACGTTCCCCAAGAATTGCACGAAGCCGCCCGCATTGATGGCGCAAGCCCGTGGCAAAGGTTCTTGAATGTTACTCTGCCGTCACTTGGCCCTAGCGTTCTATTGGTCTCCATTATGACCATGACTGGTTATTTTCAATTATTCGCTGAACCCTATGTTATGACCCAAGGCGGCCCCGCCGAACAAACAGTTACCGTGCTTTATATGATGTATGAGCAAGGCTTCAAATGGTGGAATCTTGGATCCGCAACGGCCGTGGCATTTATTCTATTTTTGATGATGCTAATTATGACATTAGTGCAAATGCGCATAGCCAAAAAGTATGGTGTATCATGAAATTAAAAGCCTCTGACATCGGTTTAAATATTGCGATTTGGGCGCTTGCGCTCTTGGTTGCTTTTCCATTGGTCTGGATGGTTTGCGTATCTTTCATGAGCGCGGGGGAGGCGTCCAATTTTCCGCCCCCATTATTTCCCAAATCGGCAACTTTGGAGAATTATCAAAAGCTTTTGGGCGCAGGTGGAATGGGGCGCTACTTTTTAAATAGCGTATTCCTCGCGGTTTGCGCGACGCTCTTGTCACTTTGTTTCAATGTAATGGCGGGCTATGCATTCGCCAAATTGCAATTTAAGGGCCGCGAATTAATGTTCCAAACCCTTTTAAGCGCTTTGGTTATTCCAGCCCAAGTTGGCATGATGCCATTATTTCTAATGCTAAAATATATGGGGCTTGTGAACACCTATGCCGGTGCTTTGGTGCCATGGATTGCAAGTGTTTTTGGCATTTTCATGGTTCGCCAATTCGCCCAATCAATCCCAGATGAAATGATTGAAGCGGCAAGAGTTGATGGCGCGAGTGAGTGGCAGATTTTTACTAAATTAATTGTGCCAAATCTTGCGCCAATTTTGGTAACTTTGGGCCTTTTTACCTTTCTTGGAAGTTGGAATGATTTCATGTGGCCACTTATTATCCTTACCGATGCCAGTTCCTATACTATGCCGGTCGCACTTGCGGTTTTATCGCGCGAGCATGTCCAAGATAGCGAAATGATGATGGCGGGTGCGGTTTTGACTATTCTACCGGTTTTAATCTTATTTTTGTCACTACAGCGCTTTTATATGCGCGGAATGTTATCAGGGAGTGTTAAAGGTTGATGCGAAAGCTTGCGCTTAGTTTATTGTTTTATTTGGGCTTTATTACACCTGCGTTTGCACAGAATGCAAATAATATGCTTGATGATTTTGAAAACACTACTCCTTGGGCAGTTTTCACCTCCGATGATATTATTGCTTCAACCAAACAAGTGGACGGCAAAAATGGCAAGG
>CAYTWK010000237.1:0-3501 GCA_964442095.1 uncultured Caulobacteraceae bacterium
TTGCACTTGGGTTTGGTTTGAACTATCAAAACAAGGTGCAAACCCCGATGTTAAACGAGGCGACGGGAATTAAAGATGTTGGTATTGTTAATGCTGATAATTATTTCTCAAAAGGCCGCATAAATCCACCTTGGAATATCTTCTTAAGTGATGCCAATGGCAGCAATAAAGTAGAAGGAAATGGCGAAAGTCCACTTGGCTTTGTCCAATTAAGAGTCATTGACACTAGTGCTCAAGAATCTGGTCGAAGGATTACATTTAGTGGCCAAGGCCCTGCAAATATTCGTATAGAAGGTGATCGAGTTGATCTGTCGCGCCAGACAACTGGGGATATGGTGCTTCGGTTACGTTATCGCTTGGATGCGCCAATAAATGGCCGAGTAAGTTTGGGAATGGGGCGTGACCCATTTGTAAAGCAAGAAGGCGATATTTCGAGCTTACTTTCACGGGCAAGAGTTGGTGAATGGGCGTATCTGAATGTGCGCCTTTCCTGCTTCAAAAATATCGGAACGGACATGAACCAAGTGGCGATGCCGTTTTTCCTTGCGACCAGCTCACGTCTAAGCCTTTCATTTGACGAGATAACTCTAAAGTCAAATGATAGTGGTGACGCAGTTTGCCCGCAATAGGAATAGATAGAAAGATAATTAGGGAAAAACACATGAATGAATTCCTCCCCTACGATATTTTTGATGCCCGATTGATTGGCCGAATTAATACTAAAGATGGGCCAACCCCGATTTTTATTGAAAGTGGAAAAATCTTTGATGTTTCCACTATTTCGCCAACAGTTTCCGATTTTGTTGAAAATTATAGCCAAGATTTTTCGCCAAATCCTGAATTGCAAATCGGCGGAGTAAATGATTTTGATTTCCAAGGCGAAAATTCAAAAATCATCGCGCCAATTGACTTACAATGCATAAAAGCTTGCGGCGTCACATTCGCGGTTTCCATTGTTGAGCGCGTAATAGAAGAGCGCGCGCGCGGCGATTTCGCAATAGCTAGTGAAATTCGAGCAAAAATTTCCAGTCGTATTGGCAATGATTTGCAAGGCGTTATTCCAGGCAGCGAACAAGCCGACAAGCTAAAAGAAATTCTAATAAATGAAGGGCTTTGGTCGCAATATCTTGAGGTTGCAATCGGCAAAGATGCAGAAGTTTTTACCAAGGCACCCGTATTGTCGGCAATTGGCTATGGTGGTCAGATTGGTATTCGCTCAGATTCTAGCTGGAATAATCCTGAGCCTGAAATCGCCTTGATAGTAAATTCCAATGGCGAGGCCGTCGGCGCAACAATGGCCAATGATGTTAATCTTCGATGCTTTGAAGGGCGATCCGCGCTTTTGCTAGGTAAAGCAAAAGACAATAATGCCTCTTGTGCTTTGGGCCCATTTATTCGTCTTTTCGATGGAAATTTTTCTATTGGTGAGGTGCGAGCTGCTCGGCTTGATTTGACTATTGAGGGGCAAGACGGCTTCAAATTGCAGGGTCATTCGAATATGAGTTTGATTAGCCGTGATCCTTTGGAATTAGTTCGCCAAACCATGTCACAACACCAATATCCAGATGGATTTGCGCTTTTGCTCGGGACGCTATTTTCTCCCACCCAAGACCGCGATGAAATCGGCAAGGGCTTTACTCACAAGCTCGGCGATAGGGTTACAATTTCAAATAATTATCTTGGAATTTTGCAAAACGAAGTAGTATATTGCGATGATGCACCTAGCTGGCAAATGGGCATTAGTGGGCTATATAAAAATCTATATGAGAGAGGGCTTTTGAAGTGTTAATTCAGGGCAAAGTGGAGTCTTTAGTTTCAACTTCATGTAAATTAGGTGAGGGGGCTTTTTGGGACGCGCAAAATAATTGCTTCAGATTTGTCGATATTAAATCGCATAAAATATTTCGTTTTGATTTAGCGAATTTTGGTTTGCATGAATTTGACGCGCCCGAACAATGCGGATTTGTATTTCCAATTGCTGATAATAAATTGATTGTTGGATTAAAATCGGGCCTTTATTCATTTAGTGAAGAAAATGGTGAGTTTGCCGAGATTTTAAAGACCGAGCCTGAATATCCAAATAATCGGCTCAATGATGCGACTATTGGCCCTGATGGGGCACTTTGGTTTGGCACTATGGATGACGGCGAAACCCAAAAATCCGGTGCATTCTATCGCTATGATGGCAATTTAACCAAAATAGATGATAATATTTCAATTACAAACGGCCCGTGTTTTAGTCCTTGCGGTAATCTTCTCTATACTGTTGATACTTTAGGCAAATTGATTTTTGTTTGGGATATGGAAGATGGAAAGCCGACAAATAAGCGCCTGTTTGCCGATTTGAACGATCAAAAAGGCTTTGCCGATGGCCCTGTTTGCGATAGCGAGGGCAATGTTTGGATTGGTCTATTTTTTGGATGGGGCGTTCGCGTCTATTCGCCAAGCGGTGAATTATTAGGCTTTGTAGAAATGCCAGTTTCCAACATTACAAAAATTGCATTCGGCGGTGATGATTTGAAAACCGTCTTTGTTACAACCGCCAAAATTGGCCTAAATGATGACGAATTGGCAAGGCAACCATTGGCGGGAAATATTTTCACTTTTCGTGCCAATATGGCCGGATTTAAAATGCCAAAGCTAGAAATATAGATAATGATGTTCGCTAATTAGAGTGTATAAAATACTATAGCTCTGCACGGCGGATTGGCATTAAATAGCAATCAATTTTGGGAATAAGCTATGAGGAAATTAAGCCTAATATGTTTTAGCTGTGCGATATTAATGCTCCCGACCATTGCACAAGCCCAAATGAATGTCGGCGGGCGGGTCGGTGCAACAAATGGCATAGACGGCAAATCCAATTATCAATTTTCATGGCCGGCAATCTATTTTGAACAAAATTATAGCGGAAAGTGCATTGATTTCAGCTTTGGTGAAAGCAATAGTTCTTATAAAATCTATTTGAATGGTGAATTTATTAGGCCAATAAGGCCCGAAAAAAGCAAAATCTATTCAGTTTGCTCCAATCGGCCAAGAGACAATTCCATTCGGATCGAAAAGATTTCGGAAACTCAAGGAAATATAAATACCTTCAATGGCTTCAAGGCATCTAATGGTATTCTCGGAAGAACACCAAAACGCGAAATTGCGATGGAATTTATCGGAGATTCGCTTTCTGTTGGCTATGGAAATACTTCGGAAACCAGAAACTGCAATAGCGAGGATGTTGCCAAAACCACCGATAGTTCTTTGGCTTACCCTGTCCTGACTGCCAAGGCTTTTAATTCAGAATATCAAATCAATGCTTCTTCGGGCTTTGGCATAGTAAGAAATTATAATAATGCCGACCAAGGGCGTAGCTTGCTCGTATTGTATCAATCCACGCAAATTAAAGAACATATAAAATATACCGATAATTCTTGGGTGCCAGATGTGTATTTCATTGGATTAGGGACTAATGATTTTTCTACAAATATTGGCAAAAATGAAAAATGGCAA
>CAYTWK010000238.1:0-3480 GCA_964442095.1 uncultured Caulobacteraceae bacterium
GACATTTCAATTAAATTCTTCGCTTTATTACGCCAGAGGCCTATAGTTTTAATATATTCTCCTACCCCATCTTCTCCGAGAGCAAAAATTGCTTCAGGGGTATCGGCAATTTCAAAAAGCGCTTTGGTTGCCTTGTTAACGCCAACATCTGTTGCTTGTGCCGAAAGAGCTACCGCGCACAAAAGAGTGAATGGATTAGTATAGTTAAGCTCAGTTTTGGGTTCGGGTCTGTCGGCGGAAAGTTGAGCGAATATTGCCTCTATTTCGTCTCGCCTTAGTTTACAATTTTTCTTAATTCTTGGCATAAAACTTCCTTAGGGCAAAAAATGAAAAAACTCCAGCAGCAAAAAGGCCGCCAAAATCGGCGGCCCATTAAAGTTTGGTTTGGTGGGTTTATTGGATCTAATTTCTAAACAGGCTTAGAATAGATTGTGGCGCTTGGTTTGCGATTGAGAGGGCTTGGGTTCCAAGCTGCTGCTTAACTTGTGCAGCCTGAAGTCTTGCAGATTCAACAGCAAGGTCGGCATCAACTAGGTTTCCGATACCAGCCGTTAATTGGTCTTGAAGTTTGCCTACAAAAATATTGTGACTTTCAATTCGTTTGGTGGCGGCCCCAAGGCGTGCCAATTGGGAGTTTACGAATTCAAGCGAAGATGCAATCCTGTCGCGAACTGTGGCGGCATTCGCAGCAGTATCTAAAACGTCCGTAGTTCCAAGATATACGTCCGCAGCAGGTGAGGCGGGGGCCGAACCTGCGCCGGTTACTAAGCGTAAGTCCAAAATTGGCAAGTCCACGGTAAGAGATCCTGTTGTATTCGCCAAGAAAGTAAAGCTGGCAGCGGCACCATTTAAAGCGTTCCCGCCATCAAATGTAGCATTTGCAATTACTGAGGCAACCTGGTCTCGAAGTGCAATAAACTCGTTATTATATGCCGCCCGTGAAGTAGCACTTGCTGATGGATCTGAAGCGGCAACAGCTTTTTCGCGCATCTGCGTGAATAGGTCTGAAATTACCTCGCCGGCAGCTAAAGCAACATCGGCAATCGATTTTGCCCGATTAAGACCAGTCGCAACTGCATCATATGCGGATTTTTCTGATCTTTGTTGCTGGGCAATATTGTAAACAGCGCCATTGTCCTTGGCATTAGCAACCTTAAGGCCCGTATTGATGCGCGATTGAATATCCTGCATCTCACGATTAGTCTTGTTCAAATTTTGAAGTGCCATCATTGCACCGACGTTGGTTTGAACACTTGTCATTTTAATACCTTAATCAAAAATTGGGCTAAAATTACCTTTTAGCTATTGGTATTTACCGTAAAATCAAAAAGCGAAAATATGGTAAACGGTTTGGTAACTATAAATTCTTTTTACATTCAGACATTTCAGGGGCGATAGATACTGTTTACGCCCCTTAAGGATAATTAGTTTCTAAATAATGATAAAATTGATTGCGGAGTTTGATTGGCGATCGAAAGTGCCTGTGTTCCGAGCTGTTGCTTAACTTGTAGCGATTGCAAATGCGCACTCTCCATTGCCAAGTCAGCGTCAACCATATTGCCAATGCCAGATTTAATTGCGTCCTGGAGCTTTCCAACAAAAATATTGTGGGATTCAATTCTTTTGGTCGCAGCACCAAGGCGAGCAAGTTCAGAGTTAATAAATTCGAGCGATGCCGCAACTTGATCGCGCGAAGTTGCAGCAAGAGCCGCGGTTGTCAGGCCAGATGTTGCGCCAAGATAAACATCAACAGCAGGTGATGCGACAGCAGTGCCCGCGCCGGCAGCTAATTGAAGGTCTAGTGTCGGCAGTGTAACAGTTTGGGTTCCCGCAGTATTTGCTTGGAATACTAAGTTTGCGCCGCCGCCTAGAATATTGGCTCCGTCAAAGCTAGCATTTGCAATTACCGAGGCGACCTGATCGCGTAGAGCCGTGAATTCACTATTATATGCGGCGCGGCTAGTAGCAGATATTGAAGTGTCAGACGCGGCAACCGCTTTTTCGCGCATTTGCGTGAATATATCTGAAATCGTTTCGCCGGCGGCTAATGCAACATCTGCAATACCTTTTGCGCGCTCCAGCCCAGAGCGAATTGCATCATAGGCAGAATTTTCAGAACGTTGTTGTTGGGCTATATTATATACAGCGCCATTATCTTTGGCAGTTGAAACCTTTAGGCCGGTGTTGATACGGTTTTGAACATCTGCCAATTGGCGATTTGTCGCGTTTAGATTTTGAAGTGCAATCATTGCACCATTATTGGTATTTACACTTGAAACCATTCTTAGCCCCTATAAAATTCTTCTGATTATGCCGAGCCTTCGCCCAAACATTTGAATTAATAAGAGCAATGACTATGCCAAAATGAAATGGCGCATTAAAGCTTTGAAATATATGATTTTTTTAAATTAACTTTTTATAAAGCGTGCAAAAAATTATGGTAAATGCTGCCGCTTATGGTAAATTTATGGTAATTTTTGCCGAGGCAAAATTGAACTTTAACCATAAATAGCGCGCCAAGTGATCTTGGCACGCAGAGCAGATTCTTTAAAATTTTTAGGCTATTTTATTTACGCGCGTGCCATTAGAGGAATTGCTGAAGGTGGCCTCCAACATTCCAATCACTTCTTCACGCGGCCAAATTCTCACTATTTCGCCAGTTAGTCTATCGATTGACTTATATATAAATCCAGATCCATTTGGATTTTTTTCGATTATAAGGGCGTTTGCTTCGGTTATAATGTGTTTTGCAAGCGAGTTTAGCTTTTCAATATTCTCGTTTTTGCTGACGCGATCTATCTTATTATCGTTGCCAATTGGCGCGACAGGCGCATTATTAGAACCGCTTACAAAAGGGTTCTTCGGAATATATGCTTCTTGGACTTTTTCAATTTTCATCTTTTGAATAACGGGGGTAAACCGAAACCTCCTAGCGCTATTCCTTTAGAATGGTAGGGGCGCGGAGCTTGCTCCGCGCCGCCGTCCACCATTAACGGAATAGTGAAAGCGCAGTTTGCGAACCTTGGTTTGCAATCGAAAGCGCTTGCACACCAAGTTGTTGCTTAACTTGCAATGATTGAAGTTTAGCACTCTCTTTAGCAAGGTCAGCATCAGTTAGAGTTCCGATACCTGCTGACAATGCGTCTTGAAGTTTGCCGATGAATTCCTTGTGGGTTTCAATTCGTTTAGAACCAGCACCCCAAGTAGCCAATTGTGTTCCGAGGTTACCAATTGAAGCGTTAACCAAAGTCAAAGCAGCTGCAGAAGTTGTTGCGTCGGTAAGAACAGAAGCACCTGTTACAGTTACGATAGTGCCACCCAAAGAAAGGTTTGCGCCAGCAACAGTAATGTTGTTTCCGCCGTTTGCATCACCGAAAGCAACCGCACTTGCAGGAGTAGCGCCGACCATGTTTGCGCCATCAAATGAAGCGTTTGCGATTACTGCAGTGATTTGATCACGCAATTGAGCAAAGTCAGCAG
>CAYTWK010000239.1:0-3475 GCA_964442095.1 uncultured Caulobacteraceae bacterium
AGCAAATGAAAACCTCCTAGAGCTTGCAATTAATGCGGCAAGAGCGCGTGCCACTTTAGGCGAGATTTCCAGCGCGATGGAAATGGTCTTTGGCCGCTATAATACAAGCCCAGTGCCCGTAAAGGGCATTTATGGCAAAGCATATTCGGGCGACGAAAAATTCGCTCTAGTTGTCGAAGGGATTAATTCTGTATCCCAAAGGCTTGGCCATAAACCACGCATATTGATTGCCAAAATGGGGCAAGATGGCCATGACAGGGGCGCAAATATTGTCGCAAGTGCATTCAGCGATATGGGCTTTGAAACTATTAGTGGTCCATTGTTCCAAACGCCCGAAGAAACCGCGAGTTTAGCAATTGAAAAAGGCGTTGATGCAATTGGCGCGTCTAGTTTGGCGGCAGGCCACAAAACTCTAATCCCTGAATTGATAAATATTCTGCGCGAAAAAGGTCGCAGCGACATAAAGATTTTTGCGGGCGGCGTTATTCCGCCCCAAGATTATAAATTCCTGCGCGATGCGGGCGTTATAGGTATCTATGGCCCAGGGACAAATTTAGTTGAGGCGGCGGCGGATATTTTACGGCTATTTGGGCATAATTTACCGCCGATAGATGAAAATAAATTGGGTGAGAATAAATGATAAAGAAAATATTGATTGCAAATCGGGGTGAAATCGCCTGCCGAATTATTCGCACCGCAAGGAAAATGGGCATTAAAACGGTTGCTGTCTATTCCGACGCCGATGCCAAAACACCACATGTCGCCTTAGCTGACGAAGCGGTTTATATTGGGCCATCGCCTGCCTCCGATAGTTATTTGGTGGCCGAAAAAATTATTGCCGCGTGCAAAAAAACCGGCGCAGATGCAGTTCACCCTGGATATGGTTTCCTTTCAGAGCGCACAAGCTTTGCCGAAGCACTTGAAAAAGAAAATATCACATTCATTGGCCCGCCAGTAAATGCGATTGCCGCAATGGGTGATAAAATTGAAAGCAAAAAGCTTGCGCTCAAGGCTGGAGTTAATGTTGTTCCGGGCTTTGTTGGCGAAATAACCGACACTGAACACGCCGTAAAAATTTCAAATGAAATCGGCTATCCTGTAATGATGAAAGCATCGGCAGGAGGCGGCGGTAAGGGCATGCGACTTGCCTATAGCGAGCAAGATGTTCGCGATGGTTTTGAAGCGACAAAACGCGAAGGGCTTTCAAGTTTTGGCGATGATAGAGTTTTTATTGAAAAATTTATTTTAAATCCCCGCCATATCGAAATTCAAATTTTGGGCGATAAACATGGTAATATTCTTTACCTAAATGAGCGCGAATGTTCTATCCAAAGACGTCATCAGAAAGTCGTTGAAGAAGCCCCTTCCCCATTTGTGACGCCAAAAATGCGAAAAGCAATGGGCGAACAATGTGTAGCTTTGGCGCGTGCAGTTGGCTATTATTCTGCTGGCACTGTCGAACTTATTGTTTCTGGCGCTGACCCCTCCGGTGAGAGTTTTTATTTTCTTGAAATGAATACCCGCCTTCAGGTCGAACATCCGGTTACTGAACTTGTGACAGGACTTGACCTTGTTGAGCAAATGATACGTGTGGCACAAGGCGAAAAATTGTCATTCGCGCAAGACGACGTGAAACTCAATGGCTGGGCAATTGAAAACCGCGTCTATGCAGAAGATCCATATCGCGGATTTCTACCATCGACAGGCCGCCTATCAACATATCGCCCGCCCGAAGCAATTGACGGCATACGTGTGGATGATGGCGTCACGGAGGGAGGCGAAGTATCGCGCTTTTATGACCCAATGATTGCCAAATTAATTTCCTATGGCGAAACCCGCCTTGAGGCCGTTGATAAGCAAATTTTGGCTCTCGATAAGTTCGAAATAAAGGGACTTGGACACAATATTGATTTTCTTTCCGCAATTATGCAGCACCCGAGATTTCGTGAGGGCAATTTAACCACGGGCTTTATCGCCGAAGAATATAAGGATGGGTTTAATGGTGCGCCAGTCAATGATAAATTATCATCGGCATTGGCGGCAATTAGCGCAAAAATTGAAATGGCCCAGAGCGAAAGAGCGCGCCAAATAGATAACCAACTTGGCCAAACTCTAAAGCCCGAAACACAATGGAATGTGATGTTCGGTAAAATCGGTTTTGATGTCGAATTTATAGACCATCAGGTTTCGGTAAATGGCGAAAAACTTGACATCAAAATATCCTATAAAATTGGCGCTCCGCTCCTTGAGGCTGTATTTGAAGGCGCGCCTTTGGTGGTTAAAGTTTCGCGCGATGCCAAAGGAATTGTATTAAATACGCGCGGCAAAATTCATCATGTAAAAGTTTTACCTTCGCGAATTGCCCATCTTGCAGGCTATATGATTGAAAAAATTCCGCCCGATTTATCGCGCTATCTCCTAAGCCCGATGCCAGGGCTCTTGCTCGCGCTTCATGTTAAATTGGGCGATAAAATTGTCGCCGGTCAATTATTGGCAACTGTCGAAGCGATGAAAATGGAGAATGGCCTAAAGGCTGCAAAATCTGGCGTGGTCAAAGCGATTTTGGTTGAAACTGGCGCTTCTTTGGCGGTGGATGAAATAATTCTAGAGATTGAATAATCTATCCAAGCTATGCGAGCCATTCTTGCGGCAAGATTTGCAAATCGTCCTCATTGTCAATGTCGGCGAGAGGTTCTTTGACCATTAGTGAAAAACCAAGCGCATGAATTTTGCCAATCGTTTTTTCGGCTACTTCGCTAGTGCCCCATTCTATATTTTCAAATATAGATGCATCGAATTTCCGCAAAGCCAGCAACACATAACCACCATCAAAAGCAGGAATCATCACGCAATCATTTTGCACCAAATCGCCAATTATTTCGTTCATTATTTGTGAGTTTAAGGATGGGCAATCGGTTCCGATTAGGATTGGAAACTCACCTTCATCGAGTGCGGATTTTGCGGCGCGCGCCATTTTTTGCCCCAAATCGCCATCGCCTTGGGGCTTGGTAATAATCCCATCTTCAAGAGCAATTCCATGCCATTCTTTATGGGCAAATTCTGGTTCTGCGCGAAGCTCAATTTGATTAGCTTGGGTTTGGATAGCCTTTTTTAGTGTGTGCAGAAGCATAATCCTTGCAAGCTGCGCCGCCTTTTGCGCCCCCAATGCACCAATAAGTCTTGTTTTCACTTTGCCCTCTATTGGCGCTTTTGCAAATATTATGATGCGGCATTTATTCATTTATAAAGCTGCGCCAATTTATCGGCACTAATGCCGCGCCAATAGTCAAACCTGAGACGCCACATCAAAAAAATTGTGCGCCAAACACCATATTCTTCCCATCTGCGCCCAGAAGTCTGCACCTCTTCTTTGGCACAAAATGGCTTTGACAATCCTAGCAGTCGCTTTGAAATTTCGATATCTTCCATTAATGGCTGATTGGGAAAGCCGCCCACTTTATCGAAAGCAGATTTG
>CAYTWK010000240.1:0-3453 GCA_964442095.1 uncultured Caulobacteraceae bacterium
CATAATCAATGGTTTCGCCAAAATGCTCATAGGTCTTTATCGGCAGTAACGGCCCAAAGATTTCATCTTGCATGATCTTCATGTCATCGGTGGGATTTAGAACCAAAGTTATGGGAATTTTGCGGGTGTTTTGCTTTGCGAAGTCTTCATTAGCTGGATTAATATCAATAATTTGTGCGCCTTTTTCGCGCGCATCATCAAAAAGGCCCTTAATTCGCTCGAAATGGCGATTATTGATGATTGCAGTATATTCATCGCTTTCAATAATTTTGGGGTGCATTTTCGAAACCGTTGCTACCAAACTTTCGACCATTTTACCTTGGGATTCTTTTGGCACCATTAGATAATCGGGCGCAAGGCAAATTTGCCCAGCATTCATAGATTTTCCATTGGCGACCCGCGCGGCAACTAAATCGAGATCCGCGCTTCTTGAAACTATCACAGGGCTCTTGCCACCAAGCTCAAGAGTTACTGGAACTAGGTTTTTGGCCGCTGCCGCCATAATATGACGACCGACATTAGTGCTTCCGGTGTATAACAAATGATCAAATGGAAGGCCCGAAAACTCTTGACCAATTTCGACACCACCAGTGATTACCGCAATCTCATCGGGTGCAAATGCGCTTTCAATCATGGTTTTCATCAATTCAGATGTCTTTGGCGTTAGTTCAGATGGCTTAATCATAGCGCGATTTCCTGCGGCCAAAATTTGCCCTAAAGGCCCAAAGGCTAGGAATATCGGAAAATTCCATGGGCTTATCACCCCAACTACCCCTTTGGGTTGATAATGGACAACTGCCTTTGCGCCCAAAACCCCAAGTAAAAATGGGCTAGTGGCGCGCTTGCTCGGTTTTGTCCATTTTTCAATATTCTTTAGGGCAAATTTCAAAGAGCCAATCGCTGCGCCTATATCTGCAATTTGGGTGACTTCTTTAGGACGGGCAGAGAAATCCTGAGCGATGGCGTCAATTATTGCATTTTCATTCTTAACCAAAAGGTCAATCAAGCGTTTGACTCTGTTGATCCGTATGTCATTACTCGGCGCGCCTTCGATCAATTGTTTGCGCTTCATCGCCTCTAAAATGTCTTTCATTTCAACTCCCGATTGTTTTTGATTCGTCCAAATAGCTAATTTTGGTAAAGGAACTAATTTAAGCAGTTAAAAGCTTAAAAAAATGGACAAAACTAAATTTTGTTTACCGAATTGCTACCATATGAAATTATGCTTTGCCAAGGAAAAAGGTGTAATAGTGACAGATAAACAAAAAAAGCGGTTCGATAGTTGGGAAAGCGCAAGAAACGCGGTTAAGTCCCTAGAGGAATATGGCATAAAACCAGAGGCAAATCATTTTGCAGTTTGGTTGGCATATCACAGCAAATCGCACCAAACACTATGCGATGATATCAATCATTTAATTGAAAAGTCGAAAAAGATTGATGAGCACGTCTGTTCAAGCCTATTTGAGCGCTATCTTGAACGCGCCGCAATTTCGGAAAAAGTTTTAAATGCGGGCACCAGTGTAGCGGACGAAATTTCCGATATTATGAAAGATATTGGCGACGTCGAAAAGAAGACCAAAGCGTTCAATAATCAATTGGCGGACGCAAAGTCTGCTCTTTCTGCTGCCGATAATCCGCAAAAAGTAAATTCTATTGTTTCCTCTTTAGAGAGCGCAACCAAGGATATGGAAGAAAACTCTCGAGCGCTTGAAAGCAGACTTGCCCAATCACGTTCGGAAATCGATCACCTTCGTAAAGAATTGGAAATTGTTCGCTCGGAAGCCGCGACAGATTCTCTTACCGGCGCATCAAATCGTAAAACTTTTGATATCGCGCTCAAGTCTGCAATTAGAGATAGCAGAAAGAACCGCAAACCATTTTCATTAATTATTGCCGACATTGACAATTTCAAACGAATTAATGACACATGGGGACATCAGACAGGCGACCAAGTTATTTGCTTTGTCGCTGGTGTAATGATGCGCGAGATGCCCGAAGGCGGCACGGTAGCGCGCCTAGGTGGTGAAGAGTTTGCCCTTATCGCGCCTAATACCGATGAAATGCAGGCAAGAATGTTATCTGAGCGAATTCGCAAAATAGTCGAGAATAAGAAACTAATCCGCCGCGCATCAAAAGAGGATTTGGGCAAAATAACAGTGTCTTTGGGCTATGGCGCACATGATAAAGCCATCGAAGCCGAAGATTTTATCGAGCGGATTGATGAAGCACTATACAAGGCTAAAAACGCTGGTCGCAATTGTTCAAATCCGGCAGCAATTGCGCAAAAAAAAGCTGCATAGAAATAGCAAGCCTAAGCAATAATTTATAATAGGCCCTTTCGGCCAATTGCATAAATCATACGTGCACGCGATTCTGGCATGGTTTGAAAAGCCTGCGCGAGTAAGTCACGCTCTAAAAACCAACCAGTTAAGGCTAAACCATCGGCAATATCCCCTTTCTCAATCGCATTTTCGTGCGATAGCAAAAAAGGCGGTAGAGCCAATAATTTGTCCTTATAGGGTTCGCCTGCACTCGCACATGCGGCACGGCCAGTTTTTGGCGATACCCACTTTAGATCTTCTTGGGTTCCAGTAAGTGCGCAGACGCTCAAATCAAAGCCATAGCCAGTATCGGATAAAAGCCCTGCTTCCCAGCGCACATAGCTAGACTGCCAATCAATTGTATTCTCAATAGCGCTAAGTAAAATTACCGTCCCATCAAACAATTGTGGATATGGCATGGCCTCTGGAAGACCAAAGTGCAAAAGCGAACAGATTGTTGAAATAGCATTTAATGACGCGCCATCTGACATTGAAACGCTTTTGGGGCTTTGGATTTCGATTTTCTCAAAATAGCCTAATTGGTTTGCTGCCTTAGATGACCAATGCAAATATAGAACTTGCCCAGGTTCGAGAAATGCCCGCTTTTTACTACTAGCGCCGCCATACACATAACCCGATACACGCCCATGTTCTTTAGAAAACACTTCCAGAATGGCATCATTCTCAGCGTGACGCCGCGCAAAAATCGCGATCGCTGGCCCTTCCCATTCTTTCATTTTAGCCGCCATAAATTAGGCATTATAATCAAGCCCACGCGCAACATAATGAATAGGATCCGCCGCCCAATTTTCTTTCACCTTTACATGCACAAACAAATGAATTTTCGCTTCAAATGCTTTTTGCATTTCTATTCGCGCATTGGTGGAAATCCACTTTAAGGCTTCCCCACCTTTGCCGATTGCAATAGCTTTGTGACTTTCGCGCCCGACATAAAGAGTTTGATCAATGCGAATGCTTTTATCTTTTTGCACTTTCCAATTGTCGGTTTCAACAGTCGCAAGATAAGGTAATTCGTCATGCAAACGCAAAAACACTTTCTCGCGCGTAATTTCTGATGCCATCAAGCTCATCGGTATATCTGATACTTGATCTTCGGGAAAAAGCCACGGAC
>CAYTWK010000241.1:0-3452 GCA_964442095.1 uncultured Caulobacteraceae bacterium
ATAGCCCAAGAATAATTGATTTAGCATAGCCTGAGCTAGCAAGATACCAAGCAGCCGGTATCGACATAACACCATAGGCAATAAAAAATGCAAATTGGTTTAATTGCGCCTCGGCGTCGGTGAGTGTGTAAATCACCTTCATGGATTTTACGAGTGGATCGACAAGATTCGTGACAAAAGCCCAGATGAAGAACAATGCAGTTACGTAAATAACAGCCAGAACGAGCCCTTTAGCGGTGTCGCCTTTGTTTGATTCTATATTCACCTTATTCATTTTTGCCCTCTCTTGCACTCGTATTACAGCTTTTTCACATCGACTGTTTGCCTTTTAGGCACGCTTTAAGCGCGTTAGATGTAAAATCGCCTCCATTAATTCTTTGAGCAATGAATAAAGAATAATTTATTGTCTGACAATAGAATAAATGCAATCCGCCTTTTTAAAAACAAATAGAAATTAGAATCTACCCCAAAATGGCGCGCTGGCATTGCGACAAAAATCAAGAATTAGAACTCCTTTACTACGATATTATGTTATAAAATCAAAGTGTCACAATCATAAACAAAAACAGCAAATGCCGAATTTGATTTGAACACAGCGCCATAGAAACCATAACCCAGTTTAAACGTCTGGCTCCATGTGATTAAAGTTTGCGCTTATAGCAAAATAGGTATTGTCTGATTAATAAACTACAGGTATTTGTAATATTAATAGACTAATTGAATGCAATAATATAATTAGAAGGTATAGGTATGAGGAAACTAAAAATACTTTTGGCTGCAATACTCTTTCCAATATTGTGTTCAAATAATTTGCAAGCGAGCGAAGCAAGAATGATTAAAACCGAGCTATTGGAAAACGGCGAAACCGTCAGCTTTATTGAATTAAAAAATTCGAATAAATACACAGCGCGCGTCATGACCTTGGGCGCTACTTGGCAAGCTATGATTGTTCCAGATAAGGCTGGGCGATTAGCTGATGTTATTCTCGGTTACGATACCGCAAAAGAATATGTAGCCCGAAGTCAATTTTTCGGCATCACTGTTGGCCGTTATGCCAACCGAATTAAAGAGGGCAAGTTTACGCTTGATGGCAAGAATTACCAATTACCAATTAATAACCCACCAAATAGCCTACATGGCGGAAATTTTGGCTTTGGCACAAAAAATTGGGAAATCCATGAAATCATTAAAGGCGGGCGGGGTCTGGAGGCATCTGTCACCTTCAAATACGTCAGCATTGATGGCGAAGAAGGCTATCCAGGCAAAGTAACGACATTTGTAACCTATAGTCTGAATGACAATAATGAGGTTACTATAAAATATAGCGCGACGACTGACGCACCAACAATTGTAAATCTAACTAATCACGCGCTATTCAATATGGCCGGCGTTTTATCTGGGCGAAGCGCATTAGACGCGAAATTATCTTTGAATGCAGATACTTATTTACCGACAGATGCCAACGCTATACCAACTGGTGAGATTAGATCAGTCGCAGGTTCAGTATTCGATTTTCGTAGACCAAAGATAATTACAAATTATGTGCGCGATGCTAGCGATCCACAAATAATGATTGGACTTGGATTTGACCATAATTGGAATATAAACGGCGGTGTCACTGAAAAACCAAAGCCCGCAGCGACATTAATTGATGAATTATCTGGTCGCGGCCTAAAGATATCCACAACTGAACCCGGTATTCAATTTTATAGTGGAAATTTTCTTGACGGTAAAACGCCGGGCAAAGGTAACAAAGTATACCGCATGGGCGACGGCATTGCCTTAGAGGCGCAAAAATGGCCAGATAGCCCCAATAGACCTGAATTCCCGTCCGCACGGCTTGACCCCGGTCAAACCTATACACAAACTACTATACATCACTTTTATACGAAAAAATAAACATGCCTCAAAGAAAGCCCAAAGTACCATTTCGTTCTCGTGAATGGTTTGATAATCCCGAAAATGTAGATATGACGGCTCTATACCTAGAGCGTTATATGAATTTTGGTCTCTCTTTAGAAGAGTTGCAATCAGGTAAGCCAATAATTGGGATTGCACAAACCGGTTCTGATTTATCGCCTTGCAATCGGCACCATTTGGTATTGGCCGAAAGGGTTCGTGAAGGCATACGCGAGGCTGGCGGAATAGCTATTGAATTTCCGGTTCACCCAATACAAGAAACTGGCAAGCGTCCGACTGCTGGCCTTGATAGAAACCTCGCATATATGGGCCTCGTTGAAGTTTTGTATGGCTATCCTTTGGATGCTGTTGTGCTTACGATTGGTTGCGATAAGACAACCCCTGCATGCCTGATGGCGGCGGCAACAGTAAATATTCCAGCAATCGCATTATCGGTCGGGCCGATGCTAAATGGTTGGTATAAGGGCAAACGAACCGGCTCTGGGACGATTGTTTGGAAGGCGCGAGAATTATTGGCGGCTGGCGAAATCGATTATCAGGGCTTTATCAAATTGGTTGCTAGTTCTGCTCCTTCAACTGGCTATTGCAATACAATGGGAACTGCGACAACGATGAATAGCCTGAGCGAGGTTTTAGGCATGCAATTGCCAGGCGGTGCCGCCATCCCTGCCCCGCATCGCGATCGCCAAGAAATTGCCTATCTAACTGGCAAACGCATAGTTGAAATGGCCTATGAAGACTTAAAGCCGTCTGATATTCTTACCAAAGAAGCTTTTATAAATGCGATACGCGTTAATTCTGCGATAGGCGGTTCTACCAATGCGCCAATCCATCTAAACGCTTTGGCGCGCCATATTGGTGTCGAGCTTGAAATCAATGAATGGCAAGAATACGGCGAAAAAATTCCGCTATTGGTAAATTTAATGCCGGCTGGCGAATATTTAGGCGAAGATTATCACCGGGCGGGCGGCGTCCCTGCGGTTGTGCGCGAACTAATGGCCAAGGGTCTTATTTATGAGAATGCGCTTACGGCGAATGGCATGACAATTGGTGAAAATTGCGCCTTGGCGGAAATCGAAGATGATGACGTAATCCGCTCTTTCGGTAATGCCCTAAAGGAAAATGCTGGTTTTCGCGTACTAAGTGGTAATTTGTTTGATTCTGCGATTATGAAAATAAGCGTTATTAGCCCTGAATTTCACCAAAGATATTTAAATAACCCTGATGATCCAATGGCATTTGAAGGCCGCGCGATAGTGTTTGACGGGCCAGAAGAATATCACGCAAATATCGATAATGAAGAATTGCAAATAGACGAAAATTGCATTTTATTTATGCGCGGCGCTGGCCCGATTGGTTATCCTGGATCTGCCGAAGTTGTTAATATGCGGCCGCCTGACTACCTTATCAAAAAGGGAATTAACTCGCTTGCTTGTATTGGTGATGGCCGGCAATCTGGCACATCTGGCTCGCCATCAATTTTAAACGCCTCGCCCGAGGCGGCGGTTGGCGGCAATCTGGCAATCCTAAGG
>CAYTWK010000242.1:0-3444 GCA_964442095.1 uncultured Caulobacteraceae bacterium
GATGGCCGCATTCGTAGCCAAATCGCACGCAATTATGCAATGCGTAATGCGCTTTCATCAATTACCAAACGCGCATTCTTAATGATGCAAAAAGGAATGCTTCCGGGGCCCGAAGGTTCTTTGAATAAATTGGTTTCTGTTCGCTCAAGGCAAAAGCTTTCCGAACTGGCGATGGATTTGATGGGCACTGATGGCTATGCATTTGATGCACATGCATTTGTGAAGCAGGATTGGAAAACTTCTTGGCTAAATGCCGCGTCAATGCGTATTGCCGGCGGCGCCGATGAGATCTTGCTAAATACGATTGCCGAAAAAATATTGGGTCTCCCGCAGGATTATCGCCCCGATAAAAACGTCCCCTTTAATGAATTGAGTTAGGGATTGGTGCGCTAAAGATGTATTTAACCTAAATGTTTGTGCATATGGCTTTTTGAAATTATAGGTTTCCTCCTCCACCAAGCTTCGCGTGGTATTATTTTTTGCGCTAAAATTAGTCCCCCAGATTAATTTTCGGGCGCGCAAAAATCCTCCGTAAACGGAGGAGGATATGGCGAAGCCAAAAAACATGCCAAGAAATTTCGCCGAACCGCTTCGAGAAATTTCTTGTCCTTATTGCTTCGCTTTGCTGAGTGAGGCCGAAAGCCTAGGGTGGCAAAGTGACTAAAGTAAAAAATGCCCTCAAATAGCGAAGCGTTAGGGCAAAAGAAAATGCCCTCAAGCAGCGAAGTGTTAGGGCAAAAGAAAATGCCCATGCAATTTCGCAATCGGCTTTGTTTCATCGCTTTGCCAAGCAATGACTTCAACATTGGCAACTGTGCGGCCGATTTTGACTATATTTGCGCGCGTAAAAGTATCTTGCGGCTTTCCGGTTCGCAAATAATCAATTGAAATATCAATTGTCTTGGGGAGTTTTTTAGCATAACCACGAAACATTAATTCGCCAACAGCCGTAAATTCCATTGCCGCAGCAATAACGCCACCATGAAGCGCCGGTAGCATAGGATTGCCAATTAGTTCGGCCTTAAATGGCAAAACCGTATATAGTGCATCATCAGCTATGGAAATTTGAAAACCAGTATGCGCCATATAAGGAATTTGGGCTATTATTGCACCCAGTTTTGATTGGAAATTATGTTCACTCATTATTGATCCCCGCCATTTTGGGAGATTTCTTTCTTTGGCGGTCGCCCGCCCATTTTCCTATCTTTAATAATCATGAAAGTGCCTTGGACGGCGGCGATTTTATCGGCGTCTTCGGGGCCATCATATGCATTTGCCCGCACAAAGGCGACATATTCGCTGACCCTATAACAATACCCCTCAGCGCGAATTGTATTGCCGCGCTTTGAGGGGCGCAAATAGTCAATCCTTAAGTCAAGCGTTGCCATTCCGGCGGGTTTATTTAGGGCTGCCATGCATGATGCGCCGCATACTTGATCCACCAAGGTTACGACCGCGCCACTGGCGATGGTTCCGCTTTCTATATCGCCGACCAAATCTTCACGCCACCGCAATTCGCCCTTGGCGCGCGCTTTTGAGATTTCGGTAATTGTAATGCCCAATGATTTGGCTTGAGGAGTGCCTTCGTTTAAAAAGTTTAGGTTTTGCGCCATTACTTCCCAAATTTCGGGCTTGGGTTTGGCAATTGGTATGTCTTGGTTTTGCTCCATGAGATATCTAATAGTCTATTTCGCAAAGGATTCAATATGACGCATCGTCAAGCCATATAATGCCCAATATGATTGAACTGAGCCATTATTACGACTATAGGCTTGTCTGTTTAGAGGAAAAAATATGTTTGGCTGGGGCAAAAAGAAAGAAGCGGTTGAAACCAAAATCGAGACAATCGATGCACCAATAATAGAGGCCGCGCCAATTGAAGATTTTATTCCAATCGCCGTCTATGTTGGCGTCCTTGAAGATGCCGAAAATTTAGATAAGGCTCAGACCATTATCGAGGCTCGCGCCTCTAAAACTACTGGTGTTTCAAAAATCGAAACCACCATAGAGGGGCTTGCGGTTGCAACCACTTTATTGGTTGATATTGGCTCTGATGCTTCCAAAGACCTCGAGCTGATATTTATTTCTGCACGGGCGGGCGGCCTTAGCTTGGCCGATGAATTGCGCTACATGGCGCAAGTATTTATCGTAAAAACCGATAGAGAGGGCGAGGCGCTCGAAACTTTCAAAATTGAGCCACCCGAAATAGAGGCACCACCACCGCCACCTGCGGATATTTTGGCCGGTCTTGCCAAAAGCTCTTCAAAACTTGCTGAAGGTTTTGCCAATATTTTCACCAAGGCCAAGCTTGATAATGATACCCTCGATGAATTAGAAGAATTATTGATAATGTCGGATATGGGCGTCGAAGTGGCGCGCAAAATAAGGGGCGAATTTGCCAAAAATCGCCTTGATAAAGACATCTCCACAGATGAAGTAAAGGCCGAACTTGCCGCCCAAATCGAAAACCATCTTGCACCCTATGAAACCCATGACAATCCATGGACAGCCAAAGACAGCAATGGCAAAAAGACGCCGCGCGTTATTATGTTTGTTGGGGTTAATGGTTCGGGCAAAACGACCACAATTGGTAAAGTTGCGCAAAACCTCAAAGATAACGGTCATAAAATTATGCTTTGCGCGGCGGATACCTTTAGGGCCGCAGCCTCCGAGCAGCTTATTATTTGGGGCGAACGCGCAGGGGTTCCGGTGGTTTCACGCGGCTCGGGCGCAGATAGTGCGGGCCTTGCTTTTGATGCATTAACCCGCGCCAAGGCCGAAGATATTGATGTCCTTTTGATTGATACCGCAGGAAGGCTACAGAACAAGTCCGAATTAATGGCCGAGCTTGCCAAAATAGTGCGGGTTTTAGGAAAAATTGACGAAACCGCCCCCCACGAAGTTTGGCTAGTGCTTGATGCCACCGTTGGCCAGAATGCAATTTCGCAAACCGAAGCTTTTGCTAAAACCGCAGGTGTAACCGCGCTTATCATGACCAAACTCGACGGCACAGCAAAGGGCGGCGTGCTTCTTGCGCTTACTAATCAGTTTAAATTGCCAATCCGCTTTATTGGCATTGGTGAAAAAGTTGAGGACCTAAGGCCCTTTAGCGCGAGCGCATTTGCAAAAGCACTAGTCGGGGTGGAATAGGGTATAGAGGCGAGATTGTAATGCGTGCTTATTATTCGGCGGATAGAAAGAAATTCTTTTCTGATACGATCGATCAAATAATTGGCGAAATGACGCAATGTCACCATTTTGATCTAGTTCAAGATCAAACTGAGACGTGGATACAGCAGGTCGAAATCATGAGATCGGCCCTTGCCGAAATACCTGAGTTTACCATTTTTTTTGAATTTCACATACCAAGAATAGGCAAACGAGCAGATGTCATAATAATAGTTTCTGGAGTGCTTTTCGTTATCGAATTTAAGCCAGGAAGAG
>CAYTWK010000243.1:0-3426 GCA_964442095.1 uncultured Caulobacteraceae bacterium
CTCTTGGCGGCCTTATGAAAGGCCTTGATGCAGATGGCGATGGCAATCCAGTAAATGACATCACCGACAAAGCAAAAGGCGCGATTGATTCTGTGGCCGGCGCTTTGGGTGGATTGTTTGGCAAAAAAGAATAGGTTTTTCTGCGGTTCTTTTGCGCTGTGAGTGCGTCAGCTGCGCTTGGAAATAGTCCACTATTCCCCGCGCTTGCTTTTTTGCTCACAACGCAAAATACCGCGCAAAAATCATTCCGTTAATTGATGCGGTTCTTAATTTCAATCTTTATGGTTCTGCTGGCGGCTGCGCTGGGCGCGGCCTATTTTTATATTTGGCCCAATCTTAGTGGAAACTGGGTCAAACACATGGACAAAGCGCATCCAGAAGTTGCGTTTTCGTCGATTAAACTTGATGACTCTGTTTTAAAACTCCCTAAGCCATTGATAGCACTCGAGGGCTCGCCAAAATTTCCGACAAAGTCGGCTTGTCAATTCTATTTCGATCAAGATGACGGCCTTGGAAGAAATTGCAAATATAAAGCTGCCGACGGCTTGACCTACGAAACCGATGGGGTCTCAGTACTCGACATTTCATTAGAGTTGGAAAGCCATAAATTCTATATGCCGTTACCATTTGGAGTTATGCCAAGTGAAAATCCCGAACAACTGATTTCACGCCTCAAAAAATTAGGTTTCAAGATTGATGATATATACAACTATAGTGCCACAAGGCCGCGATTTGTTGGTTGGCCAATAAATGAAAATCCAATTGATTCTTCTTATACCAAATACATTTGGTTCAAATTTGACGACAATAATAGAATCTCATCTATTGGTGTCGGATATATCGATTTTGACTAAACAAAGTGGGCGATAATTTGTCATATTCATTCGGCATATATAATGAAAATGGGTCGGGCAGCACAATTATAGTGTGCTGCCACGCCTCTAATCATTTTCCTCCCGAGTTTGGCGAGTTAGGCCTCTCGCACGAGGAACGGCACGAGCATATTGCCTATGACATTGGCGCTTTAGAGCTTTCAACCCAGCTTGCAAATCTAATTGATGCGCCGCTTATTTATTCCAAAGTTTCGCGCCTTGTGATTGATTGCAACCGCGAACCCACAGATTTTGATGCAATGCCAGAAATTTCGGCAGGCGTCGCGATTCAAGGCAATCTGGGCCTTGATGATGGTGCCAAAGCCGCGCGCATTAATCATGCCTATCACCCCTATCATAATGCAATCGATGAAATTGTGTCGCGCCATCATTCGGAGCGGGCTATAAATATGCTCGCCATTCATAGTTTTACGCCAAATTATATGGGCGATATTCGCACACTTGATATTGGGGTCTTGATAGGCGATGAAAGCGGTTATGGCGATAAAATTCTAGCTAATTTGCAAAATCATTCGAATTTAAATGTCGCGCGCGATGAGCCATACGACCCCAATGAGCGGGTTTATCATACATTAAATCGCCACGCAAAGCCGCGTAATATCCCGAGCGCTATGCTCGAGGTGCGCAATGACCAATTGCGCGATAGTGGTGATATCAAAAATTGGGCAAAATTCATTGCCGATGCACTATAAATACTTGCGCGCGCGAGCTGCGACGTCAAAAATGTCATAACATTTTATATTTATAATTGACCTATCCCATTTTGGTGATAACCTGCCGCCAATCCACCCATTAGAGGTGGGTAATCCAGAAGGAATGGGGGCTATTATGGCAGAACATCAGATAGATGATGACGTAAAAACGCTGCACTCAATGGGCTATGCACAAGAATTAGCGCGCTCAATGGGTCAATTTTCAAACTTTGCAATATCTTTTTCTATTATTTGTATTTTGTCGGGCGGTATTAATTCGCTCGCACAGGGCACATCGGGCGCCGGTGGTGCATCGCTTGCGATTGGCTGGCTTGTTGGTGGCGCTATCGCATTATTGGTTACTTTTGGCATGGCGCAAATTGCGTCTGCTTTCCCAACAGCAGGCGGCCTATATCACTGGTCATCGATTTTGGGTGGCCGCTTTTGGGGCTGGCTAACTGCTTGGTTTAACCTTTTTGGCCTAATTACGGTTTTGGGCGCGATTAATGTTGGAACCTTCGGGTTTTTCAATGGCGCGTTCGGTGAGGCATTTGGAATACAAGCACCGGCAGATGGTGCCCATTTTTGGGAAACACCGCAATTCTGGTTCGTAGCTATAATGACCGCTACCCATGCCATTATTAATCATTTGGGTATCAAACTTACCACTAAACTAACTGACTTATCAGGATATTTGATATTCTTTGGCGCGATTTTACTTGCTGCTGCATTATTTTATTATGCCGGCAACGATCCTGGTGAAACTCGTGATTTCTCTCGCCTTTGGACTTTCACCAATTATTCAGGTGATAAAGGTGGCGGCGTTTGGCCCGAAAATTCAAACCTTTTAATGGTATTTGCTTTGGCTCTATTACTGCCGATTTATACTTTAACAGGATATGATGCGTCCGCGCACACTTCGGAGGAGACAAAAAACGCGGCAATAAACGTTCCAAAAGGCATTATTAATTCTGTCCTTTGGGCGACCGTTTTTGCATGGATATTCTCTTGTGCTTTTGTCTTGGCAATTCCTGACATGGACGCTGCTGCGAAAGAAGGCTGGAACGTGTTCTTTTATGTAATGAACGAACAAATCCCGCCGGCTTTACGCTACTTCCTATATTCGGTAATTTTCTGGGCGCAATATATTTGCGGTCTTGCAACAGTTACCTCTGTTTCAAGAATGATATTCGCTTTTGCACGCGATAAAGGCCTACCATTCTCTGATACGCTTGCCAAAGTTAGCCCGAAATGGCGCACACCTGTGGCTGCTGTTTGGGTCGGATGCTTCCTCGCTGTCGCGTTTACGGCGTATGCAAAAGCATATTTTGTAATCGTGGCCGCAACGGTTATTGCGCTTTATATCTCATATGTAATGCCAACAATTGCTGGCTTCTTTGCCTATGGTAAATCATGGACAAAAATGGGACCATGGGACATTGGCCCGATGTATAAAGTCGTCGCTGTCATTGTGACAATTATGGTCGCGATTATTTGCTATGTCGGGGTTCAACCGCCATCTGATATCGCACTAAAAGTGTTTGCTTGGTTTATCGGCATAACCTTGGTGGTTTGGTTTGGCTTTGAAAACAAGCGTTTCAAAGGTCCACCAACTGGCGCCGACATCGAAGCGCGCGCTAAAGCAATTGAAGAAGCCGAGAAAGCTATCAATAAAGCTTTGGGCTAGACAGCTTAAATATAATCTTGCCCCCCAAGCGATTGGGGGGCATTTTTTCAACTTATTTAGGAAATTAAAATGACATTCCCCAATATCAAAACCGCGCAGGACGCAATCGATTATGTGAAAGAAAACGACATTCAAAATGTCAAACTTGGGATTT
>CAYTWK010000244.1:0-3419 GCA_964442095.1 uncultured Caulobacteraceae bacterium
GCCGCAATTTCTGACCCACGTGATAAAAGAACCGCACGATGAGTAATATTTTCAAGTTCACGCACATTGCCGCGCCAACCATTATTCAAAAGCGCAGACTTTGCCCCTTCAGAAAGCGATTTTGCTGACATACCATTTGCCGCCGCATATTTCTTAATAAAGAATTCGGCAAGCGGAATAATATCTGCCTTGCGACTTCTAAGTGGCGGAATTTCAAGATTAATAACATTTAAACGATAAAATAAATCCTCTCTAAAACGTCCGGCTTTTACTTCGCCAATTAAATCGCGGTTTGATGTTGCGATAATGCGAATATTAACTGGAACTGGCTTTGAGCCGCCAACTCTGTCAATCATACGCTCTTGGATTGCGCGCAATAATTTTGCTTGAAGGCGCAAATCCATTTCGGAAATCTCGTCCAATAACAAAGTGCCGCCATCGGCTTCTTCAAATTTACCAATACGGCGTGCAACCGCACCAGTAAAAGCACCCTTTTCATGACCAAAAAGCTCTGACTCGAGCAAATTATCAGGAATAGCCGCGCAATTAACGCTGATAAATGGCTTATCCGCGCGTTTAGAGCGATTATGAAGATGGCGCGCCATTACTTCTTTACCGACACCACTTTCGCCAGAAATCATAACACTGGCGTCAGATGGCGCAATCTGTTCGGCAAGGCCAATAACAGAAAGCATATTCGGATCTTTGGCAATCATTGGCCTTTGATCGTCGGTTACCGCTGCAATAACGGCGGCAATCAATTCGGGATCTGGCGGCAATGGCACAAATTCGCGTGCGCCAGCCCTAATCGCATTGGCGGCCACTTTTGGATCTGTCGATATACCGCATGCAACCACTGGCACCATTATATGCTCGGCTTCATTAGCGGCAATTAATGCGGCAATGTCATGGCCGGTATCGACCATTAGCAAGTCCGCGCCGCGTCCCGCGCGCAATGCCGAAGTCGCCGCAGCGATGTTATCGACCTGCATCACTTTGGCGCCGCGTTCCATGGCTATTTTTGACGCTACCGCCAATTGGCCACTCATAGAACCGACAATCATTAGTCTCATTTCACTCTCCTAAACACAGTCTTCTGGCAGTTTACTAAGCCGTATCGCCATCTTTAATAATTTCCGTCATGGTGACACCTAGATTATTGTCAACCACGACTAATTCGCCGCGCGCCACCAAGCGGTTATTTATGAAAATATCGATTGCTTCACCGACTTTTCTATCTAATTCAATTAATGAGCCTGCATTAAGCTCAAGAAGGGCTGAGACGTCCATTGTGGCGCGGCCAAGAACCGCCTTCACATTAACGGGCACATCAAATACAGGCGCAAGGTCAGCCGCGCTGCGATCAATGCCGGCGGCGTCACCGAGAGTGAGGTCTTGTCCTTCACGCACTTCACCTTCTAGGTCCGGTAGGTCGAGTGCTTCACTTTCGCTTGTCTGATCCATAATTTACTCTTTCCTTCAGGCTTTAAGGTTCAAAAATGTCTATATTTGGCGCTTCATTGGCAGCACGAGTGAGCCAATTTTCAGCTAGGGACTCGATTTTTTTTATAATTTCGTCTTTTTCGTGCCTAATTGCGCCATTTTGCCATTCAATTGAACAATCACCCAATCTGGCTTCATCATCGGCGCGAATATCTAATTTGCCCGAAAATCCACATTCTTCTGCGGTCTCTATCAATTTTGGCCTTAATAGTTCGACGCTTTGGCTCGGCACTTTGACAACAAGTCTTGGATTATTTGCAAGGCTTGAAAGTGCTTCTTTCAAATAGGCCGTAATTTGCTCTTCATTATTGTTATTTATTGCGCGCCCTGCGATAGCTTTTGCACTCGCTAGTCCAAGGTCAATAGCATCTTGGCGTAATTGCTCTGCCTCTGTGGATAGGCGTCCCAAAATCATTTGCATCATATGGGCAATCGATCGCAGGCTTTCGGCGGTTTGCCGTTCGGCCGCTTGAATGCTTGCCGCCTCACCTTCTTTAAAGGCCTCGGCCCTTTGCGCAGCGATATCCGCCTCTGTCAGTATTTTCTTGCGCGAACGATTAGCAGCAAAGTCCGGGCTATTAATCGGTGCAAAACTTACTTTTTGATACCCACTCATGACGCACCTGCCAATAAAGGCGAGCACCGCGCGCCCAAAAATATGCCAAGAAAAAGCAAAAACCACGCTTTTTGATTTTTCTTGTCCGCTTTAAACCACATCGCTAAGTGAGCGAAGCGAAGGCGGCGATGTGATACGTTAGTAAATAAGTTCATCATCAGCCCCCCCTGATGAAAGCATAATTTCGCCACTTTGCGCCAAATCTTTGGCCACCATGACCATCGCAAATTGCGCAGCATCAACGTCTTTAAGGCGAACTGGACCCATAGCACTCATATCGTCTTTAAGGATTTTTGCGGCGCGCTCTGACATATTGCTAAAGAATAGATCGCGCAGATCATCCGAAGCCCCTTTCAAAGCCAGACCCAATTGATCTTTATCAATTGCCCGTAACAGGGTTTGCACACCACCGGGATCGAGCTTCTTGAGGTCTTCAAACACAAACATTAAAGCTCGAATTTTTTCGGCGGCTTCACGGTTTCTATCTTCAAGCTGGGTCAAGAAGCGATTTTCTGTCACGCGGTCAAAATTATTGAAAATATCGGCCATTAATTCGTGTGAATCGCGTTTTGAGGTCCGCGCAAGGTTAGACATAAATTCAATTCTAAGAGTATCCTCGATACGCTCAAGGATATCGCGCTGGATTGGCTCCATATTGAGCATGCGATTTATACATTCGAGCGAAAATTCCTCTGGCAATTCCGACAAAACCCGCGCCGCATGGTCTGGGCGAACCTTGGTTAAAACCACAGCAACTGTTTGCGGATATTCATTCTTTAGATAATTCGCCAAGGTTTGCTCGGAAACATTGCCCAATTTGTCCCACATTGTGCGACCCGCAGGACCCCTAATCTCCTCCATAATACTATCGACTTTTTCAGGCGGCAGTATTGATAATAATAGTCTTTGTGTTTGCTCATAAGAGCCCATGACCGCGCCAGTTGTGGACATTTTGCCAATAAATTCGACAACCAATTCCTCGACCATATTGGCTTGCACCGTGCCCAAGATAGACATGGCTTGGGAAATCTCTTTGATTTCCTCATCGTCTAAATGTTCCCAAATATTTGCGTGGTTTTCACCCAAAGACAAAAGGAAAACCGCGGCCTTCTCTGGTCCAGACATTTCATTCAAGGAAGCGGGCATTAGGCTTTCCTTTCTTGTAACCAGCCGCGAATTACCGAGACGGTCTGTTCTGGATTATCACTAACAACTTCGGAGACTTGCTTCATAGCATTGGCGTTTACCGCACCTTGTATGCGCGCAATGTCAACTGTGCCGACAGCAAGTCCCGACGGGA
>CAYTWK010000245.1:0-3395 GCA_964442095.1 uncultured Caulobacteraceae bacterium
ATAGCTTTCACGGATTTGGGCAATATCGTCTTTGGTAAAACGCTCATGAACCTCACAAGAGCCTTGCCATGCAATAATTTTTATGCCGGTTTGGGCGGCAACATTGCGCGCTAAATAGGCATCGGGTGCCATAATAACGCTTTTCACGCCCCATTCTTTGGCGATGTGTTCAACGACTTGCATAGCATTAGACGAGGTGCAGCAAATATCACTTTCGGCCTTAACATCGGCGGTCGTATTGACATAGGTCACCACAGGAAGCCCAGGATAACGCTCCTTCACGAGGCGTAAATCCGCGCCAGTTACTGATGCCGCCAATGAGCAACCGGCCTCCATATCGGGGATTAAAACCGTTTTTTCAGGGCATAAAATCTTTGAAGTTTCGGCCATAAAATGCACGCCGCATTGAATAATAACTTGTTGCGGAACTTTTTGCGCCTCTCTTGCGAGCGCTAAACTATCGCCGCGAAAATCAGAGATGCAATGAAAAATCTCGGGCGTCATATAATTATGCGCCAAAATTACCGCATTCTTTTGCTTCTTTAGGCGGTTGATGGCGGCAATATAGGGCGCCATACCCACCCATTCATCATAAGGAATTATGTGTTTGACACCTTCATAAAGCGGATCGGTTTCGGCCTTTACCCCCGCATCCATTGGCAATAGACCCGCATCGATAGAGTTTTTAGAAGTATCAATTTCACAAGTTTCAAATTTCATTTCGCGCGCACTTTCGTTTGCCACATTATAGAGCATATTTAGGCGACAAGAATAGATTATTTTGTTATTTTATCAGCGCTAGATGGATTTATCCGCCATTATTGCTGTGCGTCCCACATAACTAGAAAGACCGCGCCAGCAAGTTGCGCAAAATCTTTTTCACCTTCATTGATATTATTGGCGAGGTATATTTTATTGCCACCATTAGTCTCAACTGCCGCAATTGCCTTATCTTCTTTGCCAAAACTATAACCAAGCGGCATAAAACTTCGCGATCCATTCTGGCGTTCGTGAATTGTTGAAACTTTATATTCCACTTCGCCGATTTTTGCCGTGCCTTGGCGTAAATTGCCCGCGCGCATTGTATATTCGGGGTTTTCAATCATATTCATTACAATTGGTGCGGCATCACCAATTTTGATTTCGCAATCAAGGTTCCATGCGGCGGTTTCAATCCTAATAGTTGAGCCACCAATTGATTTTGTCTTTGATTTGCAACTTGCCGACGCAGGTTTCGCATCCTTTGAATTATTCAATGATAATTCCACACTGGCCCCTGTGCGCTCCTTATTGAAGCCAACAAAGCCATGGCTAGTAGTGCCACGCTCGCGGTGATAAGTCCCCGAATAATCGCCAATTGTAATATTGCCCCTTTGGCCCCAGCCAAATGACGGAACACTTATTTCGCTATATCCATCCGGGAAAAGCGCGCTTGTGTTTATTTTTGGTGCTGCCGCGCCAGTAAACAATATTAGCCCTAAAATTGCGGCTATTGGTTTCGCAATATTTTTCATTTCTAGCCCTATTTAGAAGTTGGTTTTTAAATGAATATCAAAACAGAATACAGAAATAAAGACAAATCTCGTAGTTTTGGCAATTGCTATTTATTCAAACCCTCAAACACTACCACCATTTCCCCTTGCGCTATGGAAGGCGGCATTGGATCTATTTCTATCTCTAGGCCCTCGGGCGGCTTAACGAAAAGCGCATCGGCTTCTTCGATGGTAAAACCCGCTAGTTCAGTGGCTTCAAACCAAGCGCAAATTCTATCGGCCTTCTTTATTAGCTTTTTTAACGGGGCGGGGGTCTTTGGCAAAAGGCCAAATCTTATATGAATTGCGCGCTCTAATTTATCCTCGAAAATTCTATAATCCACACCCAATGCGTTTTTAAACGGGCTAATCATATCGCCGATTACAAATTCGGGTGCATCATGCAAAAGCGCCATCATTTTTTCTTGTGGCGTAATATTAGGCTTTAAAAATTCGCAGATTTGCATAACGATTATGGAATGTTGCGCCACTGAAAAGGCATAGTCGCCAATTGTTTGACCATTCCAGCGCGCCACCCGCGCAAGGCCGTGCGCGATATCTTCAATTTCAATATCAAGCGGTGAGGGGTCTAATAAATCAAGCCGCCGGCCAGATAGCATTCTTTGCCACGCACGCGGCGCAGGCTTTGGCTTTTTAATGGTTTTTAGAAGAGTTTGCTTTTTCAAGTGCGGCTAATTGTCCAATTATTATCTTTAGTATTGCGCAAAGCGCGCTCAGCGCCCACATATATAAAAAGCGGACAAATTATACCAGTCCTTTAAAGGCAAAGACTTGTTAGCAAAATAGATAATTATTTTCAAAAAGGAGCGTGCCATGACATTTAGTGAATTTATAGTGCCAATCTCTGGTGCGTCGAATGACAATATTATTATTGAACGCGCGGCAAAATTATTTGGTAGGTTCAAAGTCCCAACCACTCTATTATTCCTAGAGCCAGATCCCAATACGGTCTTGGGCTGGTCGTCCGACGGTATGGTGGCCGGCTATAGCGCGACTTTGGTGGATGCAATGCAAAATTCGCAAAATCAATTGTGGCAAAGCGTTTTGGACTGGTCAAAGCAATATGATTTTTTTGCAATTGAAAGAATAAAGGGTCTTGGCGAGGGCAAACTATCCGAGCGCGCAATTATTGGTGATTTAATGCTGGTTAGTAATGAATTGGCGCGCGGCGAGGGGGTTGTTTCTGGCGATTTTGAAACCGCTTTAATGGGCGAAAATATACCAGCTTTAGTTTTGCATGATTGTGCAAGTTTCGAAATGAAAAATTGCATGGTGGCATGGAATGGCTCGCCCCAAGCTGCGCGCGCTTTAAAAGCCGCTGTGCCATTCTTGAAGGGTGCAAAGAAAGTGACGATTATTCATATCGAAAATGGCTCTTTAGAACAAAATGCAATAAGTGACCCCGAATTTGCGCAGAAGTTTTTGGCGCAAAACCATGTTGATGCAAAAATTGAAATCCACAAAAAGTCCGAAAAAAGCGTCGGCGCAGATTTGATTAATCATGCCAATCGGCTTGGTGTGGATTTGATTGTCGCGGGTGCATACGGCCACTCACGGGCGCGCGAATTTATATTTGGCGGCGCAACAAAGTGCCTGCTGAAGTCACAAACAGGGATTAATCTTTTAATCTCCCATTAGAAAAATTGCACAACAAAAGCCGAAAGGAAAGAATATGTCAGCATTAACGAAAATAACTTTGCAACTTGGCCGCAATGAAGGCTATCCCGATGGCGATAGGCACGAAGGCTATATAATTCACGCGCCCATAAATGCCGATGGCAAACTTGATGTCGAAATTTGGCGTAAATATTCAAAAGATTGTAAAGTTGTTCGCTATAGCGC
>CAYTWK010000246.1:0-3378 GCA_964442095.1 uncultured Caulobacteraceae bacterium
TTTAGACTTTCGCATAAAAGCGCCGAATGCTCGGCAAACGATTCCTAGAAATCCTACAATAGGGACAATTTTGCATGGCGCTTCAAAAATGCTCTTTAAGAAAACTTAATAAAAACAATGATTTAAATTTGTTGAATGCGCGGCATGGCGTTTGCTTTGAATATTGACGTAAAATTGCGCAAACGAAAATTGTGCCCATAGCCGCAAAATGCCGCGCTTAAAAAATAGAATAGATTCAAAAGCTGGTATTTTTAAAAGTTGGTATAAATGGGAATTGAATTAGCTCAATCAAATTTGTCAAAAGAGGTAAAAACCTTTGGCAATGCCGCGCGCTCAAAGAATAGCGCGAATGGGCTAGATTTTTTAGATGCGCTTAACCAATCTGCGCCTGCAAAACCTATTGCAATAAAGAATTCAGAAAAAATTGAGACCCCAATAAAGGCAGTTACTAATCCAAAAGCTAAAGTTCAAAATAGTGATAGGGATGCAGCGGGCCAAATTAATGTGACGGACGTTGAGGAAGGTGAAAGCCAACCAAATCCAAACCTGCCAGTATTATTGGTTAGTAATGAAATCTTGCAAGTGCCGAATGCCAATATGATTGAGGCGCAAAACAATGGCTCAATTGATACTTCTTTAATTGATATCTCTTTAATATTGTCGCAGGCTAATATTCAAGCAAATGGTCAAGGCCAAGTGCCGCTTGTTGCTAATGATGGGTTAGGCGCAGTTGCGAATGACAAGCAATCAGCAATTATTGGCACAGGCAGCGCAATTAGCCCGTCCGATACCGAGGCATTGCTATTAAAAGGGGCGCCACAAACTGCGGCTGAAGTGACAAATGGCGCAAATGATGGTGGATTGGAAGCTGGCTCTGCACCAGCAAATCAAACACCGAATGCCAAAGATTCATTAATTATGGCGAGCCTAAAGTCCGGCGAAGCAATTGCAAATCCTGCCCAAAATGAAAGCGCAAAAATCCAAGTTTCAAAGCTTGATGATAGTGCAAAAGCGCTCGAGATGATTGGAATGGGCACTAAAACTCAGTCGAATAAAGAAGTGCCAATTCAAGACTTGGATAATAGTTTTGCGCAATCAAATAATGGCACAAATAGTCAGTCTAATAGTCAGGCTAACAACCGAAGCAATAATAATTCTGGCGGACAAAACCAAAATAGCAATCCATTAATTGCGCAATCTGGCCAAAAGATTTTAAACAATGCCGCAAAAACTGCCGAACTCAAAGCCAATGAGATAAAGGCAAAAAATGACTTAAATGCTGTTTTACCGGAAATTGTTGATAGTTTTGGCTCTGCTTTAGATCAATTAAGTCAAAATGGAACCACGTCAATGGATGCGCCGATGGCAACTGGCCAAACCAGCGATAGTGTACGCATTAATATGTCAGCATTAGCGGCGATGATCGCAAGACGACATTTAAATGGTGAAAAGAGCATTTTTGTGCGCCTTGATCCCGCCGAATTGGGCGGCGTGCGGATTGAGCTAAAGTTTGGCGCAAATAAAAAGCTTTCGGCTATAATAAATGTCGAGAAAGCCGATGCACTGCGCGAACTTAGTAATAATAGCGCAAATCTATTGCAATCTTTGCGTGATTCCGGCCTCGAGGTGGCGGAAAATGCAATCGAATTCCAACTTGATAATGCCCCAAATCAGCAAGAACAATCGCAATCATGGGCGGGCGAATATAGAAAAAGTCATAATATCGGCCAAATTGCCGAAAATAATGACGAGGCCATAATTGGCAAAACCGAACCAAATAATCAAAGCATTAAAATGCCGCATCTTGAAATATGGAAGCGCGCAAGAATTTCATTAGAGGCGTAAAAATAAATGGCAACTGTATCGGGCGTAAATACTTCAACTCCGCAAACAAACACGAACGCACCCAAAACTGGTCTTGCGGCGAATTTTGAAACATTTATGGCGCTATTGACTGCGCAATTAAAAGCCCAAGATCCGCTTTCACCGCTTGATACAAAAGATTTCACTAATCAATTGGTGCAATTTACTGGTGTTGAACAACAATTGAAAACCAATGATTTGCTAACCTCTTTGACCAAAAGTCTAAGTCAAAATAGCGGTGCAATTGCGGTTTCCTATCTTGGCAAAGAGGCGACCGCAAAGACCGATATTTCAGCAATCAATAATGGTGTCGCAAAATGGAATTATAATCTTCCGCAAACAGCCGCAAATGTTAAATTGCAAATCTTTGATGAAAACAATAAATTGGTAAATACCTATAGCGGCGAAACCGCAGCTGGCGCTAAAACCTTTAATTGGGATGGCAAAACCAGCGCCGGTGACACACGAAAATCCGGCAATTACAAATTAGTAGTTAGCGCAACAAATGCCGCAGGAACTGCCATTACCAGCGAAATAACTAAGACCGGGCTTATTGATTATGTCGATATGTCAGGTAGCGAAATCAAAGTTAGAATTGATGGAACTAATGTTGTTTTATCCGCAATTTCAAAAGTAGGAGTGCCAAAGAGCTAATTTTGCAGTATTAATTTGAAAATTAACCAGTTGTTTTTAGAAAAGTCATAAAAAATAAAGACTTATCTATTAAGATAAAAATTCATTCCTATGAAGAAGTGAGTGGGTAAAATAAACTAATGCAATAAAGGCAAAAGGAAAAAATTTCCTCTTAAATTGCCAGCATTAGAGCGCAAATAGCAATAGGAATTGCCATATTCGCGCAGGCAGAATGCTTCAATAAAAATAATAATCCTTTTCGCAGTTTTGCGAGCCAAAAACTATGGAGCAATAAATGTCTATAAATAGTGCGCTTTTAGCGGGTGTGTCGGGTCTGGTTGCCAATTCTTCGGCAATGGCGGTGATTTCCGATAATATTTCAAACGTAAACACCACTGCATTCAAAAAGAACCGCACCGACTTCACGCGGCTTGTTAACAGCCAAGGTCGTGGAACAACCTATAATGCGGGTGGAACCTCTGCCGAAACGCGTCAATTAGTTCGCGCGCAGGGAAATATTACATCTTCGTCTATAAATACAGATCTGGCAATCCAAGGCGATGGCTTTTTTGTTGTATCGCCGGCGGCCCAAGCTGATAGCGGTAATCCAGATATTCTCTATAGCCGCGTTGGAACTTTTAAGCCAGATTCCGAAGGCTATATGATAAACCATGCGGGCTATGTTTTGCGCGGTTGGCGCCTTGATGCCAATGGCGAGGTTATTGGTGGAACTTCGGATGTTGCTTCATTGCTGTCAGTGAATATTAATTCGATTTCTAACACTGCCGATCCTTCGACGACTGCTTCGATTAACGGCAATCTAAACAGCGCTACCCCGATTTCGGCTGCTGCTGCCGCTGCGGCTGTTGGCGGTGCGGGCGC
>CAYTWK010000247.1:0-3349 GCA_964442095.1 uncultured Caulobacteraceae bacterium
GGAAAATGGCCATAGCCCAGATGAAAACCAAGTATCAAGCACGTCTTCATCTTGGCGAAGCTCAACTTCTTTACCATTCTTAGCGTTTGCGGCCTTTTGTGCTGCTTCAAAAGTTTCTTCAACAAAAATATTGCCATTGTCATCATACCATGCAGGTATCCTGTGGCCCCACCATAATTGGCGCGAAACGCACCATGGTTCTATGTTTTCCATCCACTGGAAATAGGTTTCTTTCCAATTATCGGGAATGAACTTCACTTCGCCGCTTTTAACAGCTTCGAGCGCCTTTATCGAGAGTTTCTTGGCATCAACATACCATTGATCTGTCAGCATAGGCTCGATGACAGTGCCGGATCTATCACCAATCGGCGCCATAATTTGCTTGTCTTCGATTTTAATCAAAAGACCACGCGCTTCTATATCTTGGACAATTTGTTTTCGTGCTTCAAATCTATCGAGGCCACGATATTTTTGCGGAATATAATCGGCATCAAGCATTTTTGCCTTTGTATCCATAAGGATAAACAGCGGGATATTATTGCGCTGTGCCACTTTATAATCATTGAAATCATGCGCACCAGTTATCTTCACCGCACCCGAGCCAAAATCAGGGTCGGGATATTCATCAGCAACTATTGGAATATATCTATCCGCCAATGGCAAAAGACATTTTTTGCCAACTATAGGGGCATAGCGACTATCGCTGGGGTGAACAGCCACAGCGCCGTCACCAAGCATAGTCTCGGGGCGCGTAGTCGCGATTGAGATATAGTCACGGGTTTCATATTCAGTAGGATTGCCTTCTTCATCAAAAGCAGTCGGAAACTCATAGGTTTCGCTATTTTCAAGTGGGTATTTGAAGTGCCAAAAGAAGCCGTCGCGTTCTTCATTTATAACTTCAAGGTCAGAAACCGCAGTTTCAAAATGTGGATCCCAATTTACAAGACGCTTGTCGCGGTAAATTAGGCCCTCTTTATGAAGTTGTACGAATACTTTACGAACAGCATCGGAGAGCCCTTCGTCCATAGTAAAGCGTTCACGCGACCAATCGCAAGATGCACCCAATCTGCGCAATTGCGAATTAATTAGGCCGCCCGATTCGGCTTTCCATTGCCAAACTCGATTAATGAATTCTTCGCGGCCAAGACTTGCGCGGCTTTCATTGCTCCCTGATTGGACCAATTGACGCTCGACAACCATTTGGGTTGCTATACCAGCATGGTCTAGGCCCGGTTGCCATAAAACCGATTTACCGCGCATGCGCTCAAAGCGGGCAAGAATATCTTGAAGTGTATTATTTAATGCATGCCCGAGGTGCAAAGATCCAGTAACATTTGGCGGTGGAATGACCATAGAAAATGATTCCGCAGAAACATCTGAGCTTGGTTTAAACGCGCCAGAGTTTTCCCATTTTTCATAAATTCGGGATTCAGTTTTGCTAGAGCTAAATTGTTGCTCAATCATAATTCTACCTTCAAGAGAAAGAAACCAAATGGTGGCGCAATCGCCTTCACGCCTCTATAAAGCAAAAGCACAAGGATTGAAGCCTTAAAGCGCAAAAATATCGGCGATATTCGCCATAAATGCGCAGTTGATTCAGGAATTTATGGCGATTGAAACCTAGAAACTAGTATCCGCGCCTTGCGATGCGCGCAAGTTCTGCCTCTACACGCTCTTCAACTATGCGCGGCAAATGCTGGTCTAGCCATTCTTTAAGCATTGGTTTTAATAAATAGGCCACCAATTCTTCTACCGAAGCGCCAGATGCAAAATGACCAGGCAATGCTGGGCCAACTTTAGAGAAAGCAGCCGCAGTCGCCTCGGCGGTTTGCGCGCCAATAAGACCAATAGTAGCCTCCAAAGGTTTGGGCTCGAGGACAGGTGCAATTGGCGGCGGGGTGTAAACTGGCTGTTCAATTGGCTGATAAGCAACTGGCTCTGGCTCAGGTTCAGCAAATACTGGTTCTTCAAACACCGGCTCCGGCTCACGGTCCATAATTATGATTTCATCTTCCGATTCGAATACAGGCTCTGGGGCAATTTCCTCGACCGGCGCATCAAATTCAAAATCATCAACTATTTCCGGCTCTTGGAAAGGCTCTGGACTTAATTCAAGAACATCATCGCCGAAACTATCGACATTTGCATCAGGCATAGGTTCATCAGGTTGCGCGACATCATCTTCGGAAATAATCTTGCGAATTGAGGCAAGAATCTCCTCCATTGTTGGTTCCGCTTGTGCTTCTGCTGCGCTCATAATCGCCCCTTAAAATCTCTAAAATAACAAAAACGCAAATTGCCAAATTGCTCGAATTCAATAACCTAATTAACCGATACGCCCCCAAGAAAACGAATCAAAATTAATTAGTAAGAATAACCCGATTTTTAACCTCTGGTCTATAGTCCAATTACAAAGTAAAAAAATCGCTAAAATTCGAATTCGCGGGCGCGCATAAATTGCGGCAATAGCGGCACTTGAGCGTCAAACATAGCATTATATGATAAATATTCCCCTGACTTAACATAGAGTCTAGCCCTAGATATGCCATTTTCGGAAACAAAAATTCCCATACGACCACCATCTTTTAGCGCCGCAAACCAAGCCTGTGGGATTTCTTCAACCCCTTGATCGACAAAAACCGCATCAAATTGCCGCCCGTCTAATTCTTTAAGAGTGGTCAAGTCACCGACTAAACTTTCACCGACTTCAACTGCGCTAGTAGCTTCATCAAATACAACAATACTTTTGGCCAAGAGAGCTAGCACTGCGGCAGAATAACCTGCGCTGCCTGCAATGATTAAAACTTCGTCTTTCTTACGAACATTTAGAGCCTGTGCAAGTTTCGAGAACTCGCGGGGCTTTAATAGCACCCGACCTGAATGGCTTTTTACATCTATCTCGCTATATGAAAATTTTGCATGAGTTTCCACTACAAAAACCTCGCGCCGAGTGTTTGAAATAGCATTGATAAGTTCAATATCACTTACGTCATTGGTTCGAACTTGGCTCTCAACCATATTTGCCCGCGCTTCATCAAAATCCACTTGCACTAAAATCCCCATAAAACAACATAATCAAACAATTCAAAACAATATATTCAAAAGGTGAAAATATTATATTTCCAAAGACCTCTATCATAGTTTGCAAAACAATCCATATTTCCAAAGCACCAAATCTCAAAAGAATTAATGTATAAAACAGCGAAAAACTGCGGATTTGTTGATTGATTAATTGAACCTTTAGGTTCTTGATGTTAGATGGCTGCAAATCACCACACGATTTATTCGTTTTTGGGCCTCGTGGCGGAGTGGTGACGCAGCGGATTGCAAATCCGTGTACCCCGGTTCG
>CAYTWK010000248.1:0-3276 GCA_964442095.1 uncultured Caulobacteraceae bacterium
GATTGCTATGGTTGTAAAAGAAGTGGCGGCATGCTCCTTTCTTTTGGGGTGGATTTCCACCATGGTGGTAACGACTCACTATTGATTCAAGTCGTTTCACAAGCATAGAATGCTCCTCTAAGTGTAAATGAAGGGTTAACGTCACAAAACTATGACGAAAGTGGAAAATGGTGCTAATAATTTGCTCAAAAGGGATACTTTCATGACAATATATTCTCTTGGCGAAATCGCCCCAACTTTCCCCAATAGCGGCAATTATTGGGTTGCACCCAATGCCACTTTGATTGGCAATTGTATTTTACACGAAAACGCCAGCGTTTGGTTTAATGTCACTATGCGCGGCGACAATGAGCCAATAATCGTCGGCGAAAACTCCAATGTCCAAGATGGCAGCGTCCTTCATACCGATATGGGCGCGCCTCTTACCATTGGTAAGAACGTGACCGTAGGCCATTTGGCTATGCTTCATGGCTGCACTATCGGAGACAATTCTCTGGTCGGGATTGGCGCGGTAATCTTAAACCATGCCAAGATTGGCAAAAACTGCATAATTGGTGCAAAGGCCCTTATCCCCGAGGGTAAAGAAATCCCCGATAATTCATTGGTGGTTGGCGCACCTGGGCGAGTGATAAGGCAAAATGACGAACAAACAGCGCAGTTTCTTATGGCCTCTGCGCTTCATTATGTTGAAAATTGGAGGCGCTATAAAGCCGAAATGAAACAAGTCTAGGTTTCCACATTTAATATTGACACTGGCGTCATTTTTCGATTGAAAGATAATTGTATAAAATAATAATTGGGTAGGAAACTAAATGAGCGATGCGAAATTTGACTATATAATTATTGGCGGCGGTTCTGCTGGCTGCACTTTGGCGGCGCGCCTTACCGAAGATGCGAAAACCCGTGTCCTCCTCCTAGAGGCAGGTGGAAAGGCCGATGGGCTGTTAGTCAAAATGCCAGCTGGTGCCGGCGAATTGTTCAAAAACAAAAACGACCATAATTGGGCCTTTGTTACCGAGCCGCAAAAAAATTGCGCAAACCGAAAAATGTTTTGGCCGCGCGGGCGAGGCCTTGGCGGATCTAGTGCCATTAATGGCATGATTTATATTCGTGGCCACGCTGGCGATTATGATGGCTGGGCACAAATGGGCCTAAAAGGTTGGGACTATGCATCGGTTTTGCCATATTTCAAACGCTCCGAAAAAAATACCGCAATCAACGACGAATTTCACGGCACCGACGGCCCATTGGTGGTTTCCAATGGACAAGGCCGCGCCGAAATCTTTGACGTATTCATCAAAGCTGGCATGGCTGCGGGACTTCCTTTCACACCTGACTTTAACGGCGCGAACCAAGAAGGCGTTGGCCCATACCAATTGACCATCAATGACGGCGAGCGTGCTAGTGTGGCCTTCACCTATCTAAAACCCGCACTTTCTAGGCCGAACCTGACCTGTCAAACCGGTTCATATACGCATAAAATAGTGATCGAAAACGGCAAAGCCATTGGGGTAGAATATTCCTCTGGCGAGGGTGCACCAATCCAAAAAGCATATTGCGCCAAAGAAGTTTTGCTTTGCGCCGGCGCAGTTCAAAGCCCGCAGATTTTAATGCTTTCGGGCATTGGCCCCGCCGAAGAATTAAAAGCTTTTGGCATTGAGCTAAAGGCCGATAGCCCGAATGTTGGCAAAAACCTCCAAGATCATTTGGACGTTTTGGTAATTGATGAATGCAAAAAACCAATTACCGCATATTCGCTCAATAAAGGGCTGCGTAAACCATTTACGGGCCTACAATATCTCTTCACAAAAAAGGGTCTTGGGCGCGAAAACTTCCTTGAAAGCGGCGCATTTGCAAAATCCCGCGAAGGGTTAGAAATGCCCGATTTACAATTCCATTTCGTAAATGCCGTAATGTGGAACCACGGCAACCGCGAACAAGACCGCGATGGCTATACTCTCCATGTCTGTCAATTGCGGCCAGAATCGCGCGGAACCATAGGCCTAAATAGCGCCAATCCGTTTGATGCACCAAAAATCGACGCCAATTATTTGGCCACCGAAGAAGATAAACGCGCCCTGCGCGAAGGGCTTAAGTTGGCGCGCAAAATCTTGGCCGCAGCACCATTTGACGAATATCGCGGCCCCGAATTTAAACCGGGCATCGAGGTGCAAACCGATGAGCAAATTGATAAATATATAGCCGAATGTTCGGAGACTATTTATCACCCCGTCGGCACTTGCCGCATGGGCGTGGACGATGCATCTGTTGTTGATGAACAATTAAAGGTGCGCGGTGTGTCTGGGCTTCGGGTTATTGATGCCTCGGTGATGCCAACTTTGATTGGCGGCAATACCAATGCCCCAACAATAATGATTGCCGAAAAAGCGGCGGATATGATACGGGGCTTCAACTAGCCACCTTCGGCCTTCGGCCTCACTCAGCTAGTTGGATTCAAAGTGGACAATAAAATGCAAAAAGCGTCGTTTTTGCCTTTTATTGGCACATATTTAGTTTAGTTTATGGCATCAACTAGCCACCTAATATCAACCCAATATCATGCTTTTGTCACGCCCAACCCAAGGAGTTTCGCCTTTCCAATACTGGCAAAGACGGCGGCATTGCATTGCCCCAAAGCCATTGACATTTGGCGTGTTTGCTCCAGTTCGGCGATAATTTCGTCTAAACTAATATTGTGCCGCGCGGCGGCCATGGCCTGTAATTCTTTCACTCGCGCCAAAATGTTGACATTTGTTGATAATCTTTGGGCGGCGCTCCTGTCCCCTTTATAGCCCGCATCTCTATAGGCTTCGGCTTTAGTTTTACCGAGCGCGAGCGCCAAGGCAAATTTTTCATGGCGCGTATTCTTTAGGCAAGCATTGATAATCGGTGGTTCAATAGGTTTTAAATTCATAGCCAATTCTAACACGCAAAATTTTTGGCGAATAAATAATGCACTATCCCCACCAATCGAAATGGCAATAATATCGGCAATCCATATTTTATTGGCAAAGAAGTAATGAACCCGACAAAAAGCATAGAAGCACAAATTGAAGAGGTGCAAAAGCGCCTAGAATGCGCAATTGCAAATGGCCACACAAGATTGGCCAGCCAAGAGGCAAAACTTTTGGCGAGCCTAAATAAAATTAAAGCCACAAACGCAAGCCACAGCAAACCATTAGATTTAAAGGAAAAGCATAAACAAAGAGAAGTTCTTTTGGCGGTCTTGAATAGAAAATTGGACCGAATAAACGCGGCAGAAGCGGCAAAAGCGGA
>CAYTWK010000249.1:0-3255 GCA_964442095.1 uncultured Caulobacteraceae bacterium
ACGGCAGAAATCCGCTCTAGTCCCATTCCGGTATCAATGGACGGCTTTGGCAGCTCAGTTTGGCGACCATCGGCGTGCTTTTCAAATTGCATAAATACGAGGTTCCAGATTTCAATAAATCTATCACCATCCTCATCAGGGCTTCCCGGTGGACCACCATAAATATGATCGCCGTGATCGTAAAATATCTCCGAACACGGGCCACAAGGCCCAGTATCGCCCATGGACCAAAAATTATCGCTAGTTGGGATACGGATTATTTTATCGTCGCCAAAGCCTGCGATTTTTTTCCATAATAAAGCTGCATCGTCATCCGTGTGATAGACTGTGACTAATAATTTGTCTTTAGGTAGGCCGTAAACCCGATTTATCAAATCCCACGCAAAGAAAATTGCGTCTTCTTTGAAATAATCGCCGAAGGAAAAATTACCGAGCATTTCAAAAAACGTATGGTGGCGTGCCGTATAGCCAACATTATCTAGGTCATTGTGCTTTCCGCCCGCGCGAACGCATTTCTGGCTAGTTACCGCGCGTGGTGGATTTGGCGCCTGTTCTTGAGCTGTGAAAATATTCTTGAATGGCACCATGCCCGCATTTGTAAACATCAAGGTTGGATCATTTTGTGGAACCAATGGACTGGAGTGCATTGGTGTATGTCCTTGCCCTTTGAAATAGTCCAAAAATGCACTTCTTATATCGTTTACATTTGCCATAATAAATTCCCAAGCTGGCGCCTATCAGAACGCTATTTGAGACCTATAAAAGCCAATTGTGCAAGTGCAAGCGCTTTTGTGAATTAGTGGCAGTTATATGCATGGGCAATTGCATATTAATGTAGATTTGGGCGTGCCGAAGAGTGTTTTACGCAAAGAGCGAAAGAAAAGCGACCCTCGATGGGGGCAAGCTTTGCCATTAATGGCTCGGCTTTATCGAGGGTCGCATCATAAGGCGCAATTAATATACAGAAGGCGAAATAAAAATCGCGCACCTATAATTTTGTTAGTTCGCAGAATTAATCATCGCTTTCTTCGAAGTCCGCTTGATCACCAGCCAATACTTCGGCAATCAAGCCAGAATTAGCGCGAATTTTATCTTCAATTTCCGCAGCCAAATCAGGATTAGCTTTCAAGAATGATTTTGCATTATCGCGGCCTTGACCAATTCTTTGGCTATCGTATGAATACCAAGAGCCAGACTTTTCGATAATTTCAGCTTTCACGCCCAAATCAATTAATTCGCCCATTTTAGAAATGCCTTCGCCATAGAGAATATCAAATTCGACTTGTTTGAATGGCGGCGCGACCTTGTTTTTAACGACCTTAACGCGGGTTTGATTGCCAACAATATCCTCTTTCTCTTTTATTTGGCCAATACGGCGAATATCAAGGCGAACTGAGGCATAGAATTTCAAAGCATTACCGCCAGTAGTGGTTTCGGGAGATCCAAACATAACCCCGATTTTCATGCGGATTTGATTGATGAAAATCACCAAAGTATTAGAGCGCGCAATCGAAGCGGTTAATTTGCGAAGCGCTTGCGACATCAAACGCGCCTGTAGGCCAGGGAGTGCTTGCCCCATATCACCTTCGATTTCAGCTTTAGGCGTAAGTGCCGCAACACTATCGACAACTAAAATATCAATCGCGCCAGAGCGCACCAATGTATCAACTATTTCCAATGCCTGCTCACCAGTGTCCGGCTGCGAAATCAATAAATCACCTAAATCAACACCAAGCTTGCGCGCATAAACTGGGTCCAAAGCATGTTCCGCGTCAACGAATGCGCAGACACCGCCATTTTTTTGCGCTTCGGCAATGCAATGCAGCGCCAAAGTGGTTTTGCCAGATGATTCTGGGCCATAGACCTCAACTATACGGCCACGCGGAAGACCGCCAATTCCTAGAGCGATATCTAATGATAAAGAGCCGGTTGAAATAGCTTCGATTTCCACAACGGGGTTATTTTCGCCCATTCGCATAATCGAGCCTTTTCCAAACGCGCGCTCGATTTGCGCTAAAGCGGATTCTAATGCTTTTTCTTTATCCATATCGGTTTTTTCCACGATTTTTAGAGCAGTTGCCATAGTTTTATTCCTTCTGTCACGATTCCATTTTAAGTCTCAGGGGCTTTGCATTTTCCCCCTTGCTCAAATGCCGTGCTGAAGTATGTATCGCATTTGTTCACGGAACGCAACAAGAACATTTTGATGCTGCGTCCGAAATTGGCGTAATGCTCCAATTTTTGCCCTCCTGTGGATTTGGTTTGGGCGAAAAATCTTTTTAAAATCAATGCAAAAAATGTTTTTGCTTTGTTCACGTTTGCCCGTAAGTTTTTGCAGTTAATTACTATTTTTGCGCCATCTCAAAGGCGATAGCCTGCAGCGCCGCCGCTTGTTTCGGCGAGATTCCAAGATCATTCGCCGATTTTTCCTTTTCGCCCAAAAGCCTTGGATCGCGGCCAGTTACCTTGGCAAAAACCACCAGAGCCGTAAGATATGCCCCATGCGTCGAGGCATGATAGCTATCCCAGCCCCACAAATCGACCTTGCCATAATCAAGGCCATCATAGGGATTAGGGTCGGCAATACCGCGCGCAAACGCCAGATTCCAAGCCTCCCCGACGGGAATCACACCCGCAATCCTTGGCCGATTCGCTGCCGCCAAATCATAGCCGGCCCGCAAATCTAGGGCCATTTTGTCAATTGGCGTATCGCGCCACGGGCTATTGGAGCGATAAACCAAATCGGCGCGCGACCATGTGGACATCAACCAAGTGCGCACATTTCGGTTTTTGGCCGCGAATTTGTCCGCCAAAAGCCCCGAAAAATTAAGGAGTTTCTCGGGGTTTCCCGGCCTTTGCGCATCCAAAGTCGAAAAAGTGTGCATCACAACATGATCCCACTTTTTATCGAGCCTGTTTAGGCGGTTTTGATAGTGCCAATCCAGCCCAGAGCCGGGGTGCGTCTCGAGATAGACTTTAAACGAGAGGCCCGATTGATCGGCAAAACTATCAAACAAAGCCGGCACGCCGCCGATATTTTCCCCATTTAAATCAATAACTTCGCTAGAGCGATAATGAATTGTCGCGTTTGTCGCGCCATAGGTAAATGAATTACCGACAAATAGAATCTTTTGCGCGCGTGATGAATTATCTTGCGCAAAAGCGGGGGTGGAAACAAACGCCAAAAGCGCAAAAATAAAACCAATAAATCGCATAAAGCGATAATATCGCGGCGGCAAAGCAAATGCAAACCGC
>CAYTWK010000250.1:0-3242 GCA_964442095.1 uncultured Caulobacteraceae bacterium
TAAATACGGCAATAGAGGCGCAAAATCTTGGCATACCATTAATTGCCATTTTCCCCCACATAAGCCCCGAAAAAAAAGACGAAACTGGAAGCGAAGCCATTAATCCCAATGGGCTAATTGCTACATTGGTAAAGGCCATCAAACAGGCCGCGCCAAATATTGGTATTATGGTCGATGTCGCCCTAGATCCCTATACTAGCCACGGCCATGATGGGATTATCGATCAATTTGGCTATATGCTAAATGATGAAACCGCCGCTATTTTAGTCAAACAAGCGATTGTTTATGCCGATGCTGGCGCGGATGTCATTGCCCCATCTGATATGTGTGATGGCCGTATTGGTGCAATCCGCAAAGCTTTGGAGGCCAAAGGGCATCATAATACCCAAATAATGTCTTATGCCGCCAAATATGCAAGCGCCTTTTATGGCCCCTACCGCGACGCAATCGGCTCTAGGGGTGCTTTGATTGGCGATAAAAAGACATATCAAATGGATATTATGAATTCTGATGAGGCCTTGCGCGAAGTCGCCCTCGATATCTCCGAGGGTGCAGATATGGTAATGGTAAAGCCTGGTATGCCATATTTGGATATAATCGCGCGTATAAAAACCGAATTCAAAGTGCCGACTTTTGCCTTTCAAGTATCGGGCGAATACGCAATGATAGAGGCCGCTATTCAAAATGGTTGGCTTGATGGCGATAAGGCCCGCCTTGAAGCCTTAATGTGTTTTAGGCGCGCCGGCGCAGATGGCATTATTACTTATTGGGCATTAGAGGCGGCAAAGACATTAAAGGCATAATATTTAGCGAGGAAAAATGCGAGCAATATTGTTAATCCCAGTCGCGCTAACTATAGGTTTGTTCTCGAGCACAAATGTTTCCGCTGACCCCAAAGCCGATATTTCAGCATATAATAAAGCGATAGCAGACGGCAATAATGACCTTTTTGAAAGCCTTTTAGAACGCGCGTTTGAAGATGCAAAAAATAATCTTTCGCCCGAAAATCCTTATTTGGTTCGAATTTCATACGATTACGCACTAAACGCAATTCTTAATGATGAATTTGAAAAAGCTCTCCCTGCCGCCCAAATCATTAGATCCAATTTGAAATCTAATCCAACAATTTTCAGCGGTTCTGATATAGACGAAATCAATTTAGTGATTGCGATAGCCGAATGCTTTCCTCTGCCAAAAAATGGTCGCACCTATAGAATTTCTAGCAAATTAAATGATGCAATCAATGCGTTTTCGGCAAAATATCCGAATGATCCTATGTTACTTAACGCTTATTACGCATTAGCTATTGTGCATGCTAGTGGCGCTGACTGGCTTGAAATCGGTCTTAGTGGCGAAAAATTACTTGAGGTATTTAATAAACAAGACACAATTATTAAACAACAAAGGTCTAAATATGAAGTTATAGCTCTGATGTTTCGTGGACAAGCAAAATTCGCTCTAGGTCTCAATCGAGCACCGTCTAGAAGAATTGGGCACTTTGCCGGTTTTGAAAAGGCACCTTATTGGGAATCTGCATATGCAGATTTTGAAAAAGCCCTCGAATTGTATGGGGATGCGACATCAAAAGATGACAAGGAATATGCGCAAGTTAGCATCTGGCGTGACCTTATTATTGCAGGTGTGACAACCGATAATTTAAAAGAAATGAATCAAGAAAAAATTCAAGAGAATGTTAGGCGAAAACTGAATTTAACCAATGAAACAAATCAGCTTAATTCAGCGCCCCGATATGCCGATTGTTCAAAATTCGTTAAAGTTAATATCGATAATTCTAACTTCAACAAATTAGCTGCGGAATACAAGTTTGCCGCAACTTCCGTTCTTCTAGATATTGGTTCCGACAACAAACCGAGCAATATAAGGATCTTAGCAAGTGTCCCAAAGGAAGATGTTGCCGCGACGGTCGTCGCAAGTTTGGCGAGCGGCAATGTGACTGTTGCACCCGAAGCACCCTCCTATTGCATAAAAGACTATAGGCTGAATGTGCGTTTTATTACCCATTAAGTTGGTGCGCTAACTATATTTCTAGCACCGCCAAATTAAGCCAATTTCAGCTTTTTCAATTTTCCAAAAATAGCTTTCATTAAAACACAAATTTAACTTATCCGAAGTAAAAGAAGGCCATTCTATAAAAGAGTTGGATTATGGCCGCAAATACACGCCCGATTATTATCAAAAAAGTCAAAAAAGTTGCCGGTGGTCACCATGGCGGGGCATGGAAAGTTGCCTATGCCGATTTTGTTACGGCAATGATGGCGTTTTTCCTTTTGATGTGGCTGATTAATTCCACCTCCCCTGAGCAGAAGAATGGCATCGCCGATTATTTTGCGCCAGCAAGTATTTCGCTTAGCACGTCGGGCTCTAATGGCATGTTAAACGGGACGGCTTTGGGCGAAGATGGCGCTATGCAAAAAGGCGCGGTTCCAATGAATCCTGACGCTTCCCCCAAGCCTGATCAAGCTGATGCGGGGCAAGGCCAGCCATCACCCGAAGATGTTGCTATGGCGCAACAAGAAGCCGCTGAATTTGCCCAAGCCGAGATTTCTATTCGTCAGGCACTGCAAGAGCTGCCCGAGCTTGCCGAATTATCACGCAATGTGATTGTCGATCAAACCCCCGAAGGGCTTAGGATTCAATTAATAGATCAAGAAGGCCGCCCAATGTTTGAGCCTGGTTCGAATGTGCCAAACAATAATGCACGAACCCTTTTAAGGGCCGCAGCACGCGTTGTCTTACAATTGCCAAATCAGATAATAATATCTGGCCATACTGATGCTTCGCAAAATTCGGATCCTAATAATTCAAATTGGGAAATTTCGGCAGCAAGAGCCAATGCCTCTAGGCGGGTATTGATGGAAGCTGGCCTTCCTGAAAACCGCATTGCCCAAGTATCCGGAAAAGCAGGTCTTGATCCATTGTTCAGGGACGATCCATTCCAGCCGGCAAATCGACGCATTTCAATCACTCTGAAGCGCGCGGCTCCGCCTTTGCCAAATAGCACTTTATAGAAAAGCAGTTGAAAACCCGCGCTTTTAATGTCATATAATAAGCGCAATGTCCGACAATTCACTTGAACAATATAGCCAAATCCACGCTGATAGAAATATTCGTTTCTATTTGACGGGCCCCGAAGCTTGTCCATATTTGCCAAACCGCATTGAGCGAAAGGTGTTTACCACCCTTGATGATAGTGACGCTGTTCTTTTGAACCAAGCTTTGAC
>CAYTWK010000251.1:0-3240 GCA_964442095.1 uncultured Caulobacteraceae bacterium
CTCGCTTCTGAGAGCAGAACTTGTGCCGATTTTAAAGGCGCGGTCGCTGGCTTTGCAGCGGCACCTATTACATTTGCCGGTGCACTTTCTGGGGCCACACTGGCTTTGGCGGCTTCTGGCGCCACCGCCGCAGTAACCGAATTGGGAGGCGAAGCTGATGCGCCGCCAGTTTCAGTTTCGGGTTTCGACGCACCATTAGTTTGTGGTGCGCTCGCTTCATTCGCGCCAGCCGCAGAAATATTTGATGACGCAAAATTGGTTTGCCCATTTGCAGCCGTTGCATTGTCGGGCTTTTTTTCGGCCAATTGAATATTTGCCGCACGATTATCATCGATAATTTTGGCAAGGCGCGCATTTTCAGCCTTTTGACTGGCAAGATCTGCTTCAGCCCGCTCGAGCCTATCTGTGAGAGCGCGTATCTGAGCCTCTAAATCATCAAGACGAATTAAGGCACGGGCAAATGGCGTCTCTGGCGCGGGCGCTGGTGGCGGCACAGTTTGCACATTAATAGCACTATCCTGAGCCATTACGAAACTTGCGCTCAATGGGCCAAGCAATAAAAGTGCTGTGCCCAAAGTTTTTGCGCAAGACTTGGCATTAATCGGCTTTGTTTTCATCGGCATTTTCAAAATTAATTTAGATTTGATGTATGAGCATTGCGGTTTACTGCCCAACCTTCGGGATTAGGACGCGTATCAATTGGACGCTCTTTACCGTATGACACAGTTTGCAATTGGCTAGGATTGACCCCAAGACTGACGAGATAATCGCGCGCAGAATTAGCGCGCCGTGCGCCAAGCGCAAGATTATATTCGCGGGTTCCGCGTTCATCACAATTGCCAGCTATCACCACTTTTAGATTTGGATTTGCCATTAAGAAGCGGGCTTGGCGACCAAGAATTTCGCGTGCCTCAGCGGTCAAGACAAATGAATCCGTATCAAAATAGACCCTATCGCCTAAGCTAATTATTGTTTGGCCAACCATTGGGTCAACCGCAGGAGGAACCCTTGAAGCAACTATATTGGCTTCATATGCGCTGCGTGAGCTATCACTTTGCGATCCATTATTTCCATCATTGCGCGCACCAGAGACAATTGTCGAGTTTGCCGCTGCTTCACTAGATCTTGCACTTGGCGCATTAGATTGAGTGGCCGGCTTTGTGGCACAAGCGGCACAAAAAGCAATTATAGAAATCGCGCAAATTGCCTTAATTTTATTCATTTTACTGTCCTCCTCAATCTAAAACAGGTGACCAAGCGGGGTCGGATCCCGAACTATTAAACGAAACTTGGCGCAGATTTGCACCCGAAATATCAACCGTCCAAAGACTTGGGGTTTGCCCTGGGCCGTCCTCTTTTTGAAATACTATTGCGCGGCCATTTGGCGCAAAACTTGGGCTTTCAACTAAATAGGCACTTGCTAAAATTTTCTCACCCGAACCATCTGTATTAATTACGCCAATATGAAAACGACCGCCAGATTGTTTGGTAAATGCAATTAAATTGCCCTCTGGCGACCAGATTGGCGTCGAATAGTTTCCCGAACCGAAAGTTATTCTTTGTTGAGCGCTACCATCTGAATTCATCTTATAAATTTGCGGTGTGCCGCCCCTATCGGAAGTAAAGGCAACTTGTTTGGCATCGGGTGAAAACACTGGCGAAGTATCGATAGCTGGATTATCGGTTAATCTTCTTACGGCGCCATTGGTTAGGTTTTTTGTCATAATATCACTATTACCATCGCGCTCTGAGCTAAAAATAATTGAATTTCCGTCGGGCGAAAAACGTGGCGCAAATACCATATTGCCAATTCCGGAAATCGCTTCACGGCGTCCGGTTTCAATATCGAGAACCCATAATTTCATCCCCAAACGACCCAATGATGTATAGACAATCTGTTGTCCATTTGCACTAAAGCGCGGGCTTAGGATTTGTTCACTGCCATCGGTCAGAAAGCTCGGTTCAGCGCCATCACTATCCATTACGGCAAGTCTTTTTATGCGATTAGTTTTTGGCCCTGACTCCGCAACAAAAACCACGCGGCTATCAAACATTCCACCTTTTCCAGTCAATCTCTTATAGATTGCATCGGATACTTTATGCGCAATTCTGCGCCAATTAACGTCAGACGATGAGAACTCTAACCCCAACATTTGGCTTTCGCCATAAATGTCCCAAAGCCTAAATTCGGTTCTTATGCGGCCACCAGTTACAACGCTATTGCCAATGACCAAAGCCTCGGATCTGATATTACGCCATTCATTAAAGCGCGGCGTTAAATTTACATTTGGTGAGCGATTGGGAAAATTCGCTGGATCTTGGATTGCAAAAAGGCCGCTTCTTTCGAGATCTGCACGAACTACAGCGGAAATATTCGCCCCATTTGGCCCTGCAAAATCGCTAATCGCGATTTGCATAGGCTTGGAATGCCCCTCGGTAACATCAACAACCAATTGCGCTTTTGCTGGTAATGCACAGAGCATTATTATAGCAAATATTAATTGGGCGAATAATCGATAAATCTTCATAGAATTTCCCTTAAGGCGCGAAATAGGCAAATTTATGGCAGAATACAAACGAGAGTTTAGGAAAAGGTTTATTAATCGCATTTTATTGAATTTTACCTTCTTAATTCTCGCGGATCAAAGCGGAAAGTGAAAGATCTCCATTCGTCATATCGTTCGCTTGGCAAATCATAGGGGGCACATTGGCGCGCTGCGCGCTGCGCATTATCGATGGCAACTAATAGCGCCCCATCAGCACCAGCTTTTGTCGCTGGCCTGACTAAGCGCGAGCGAATAAAATTACCGTCAGCAGCAAGCTCCATTTGCAATTCAACAATTAGGCGGGCGGGGTCAGATAAATCCGCCGGTTCATGCCAACAGTCTTTAACTTGATTGCGCAAAGCGCTCGCTAGATCGCCTTGAAGTTTTGAGCCGCCACCAGAACGCGCACCTGACGAAGTCTCGCGCGAATTTGTTAATTTGGGCTGGGCACGGCCACCCGAATTAACGCCGCTTGCGGCCTTTGTGGCTGCTGCCAAATCAAACAAAGGCGAAGCATCTCCTGATTTAGTCGGCGAAGGTAGAGCCGCCTTTTGCGTAGATTGCTTGTTTGGCTCAGGTCTAGCTGGTGTTGGCTTCGCTATAGGCTGTTGGCCTTTGGGTGCTATTGGAGGCGGCGTGCTTGTTTTTGGAACCGGTTGCGATTTTGCAACTGGCGCTGGATTAGGTGGAGCAA
>CAYTWK010000252.1:0-3208 GCA_964442095.1 uncultured Caulobacteraceae bacterium
TGTCCGTATTTGCCAAACCGCATCGAGCGAAAAGTGTTTACCACCCTTGATGATAGTGACGCCGTATTGCTAAACCAAGCGCTTACACATTCTGGCTTTCGGCGTTCGCAAAATATTTCATATCGCCCAGCATGTGATATGTGTAGTGAATGTGTATCAATGCGGATTGATGTGTCAAATTTCGATTTTGATACTAAATGGCGGCGGATTTTAGCAAAAAATTCAAATATTTATTTGCACCAGCGCGAACCGATTGCCACCGAAGAACATTTTGCTCTAATTTCAAAATATATTGCTACTCGACATAAAGATGGCGGCATGAGCGATATGGACGAAGATGATTTCGCTGCAATGATTGAAGATTGCGTCCCGAGCACAAGTCTTTATGAATATCGCCTCAGCCAAGATTGCGAATTAGGCCATAAAGACGAATTAATAGCTGGCCTTATTATTGATGAATTAGATGATGGCAATTCTTTGATCTATTCATATTTCAACCCTGATTTTCCGAAAAATTCGCTTGGTAGCTATATTATTTTGGCGCAAATTGAGCATTTAAAGCGCCAAAACAAAAAATATCTATATTTGGGATATTGGATAAAAAATTCACCAAAAATGAAATATAATTCGCGCTTTAAACCATTTCAAATACTCGGCAATCGCGGTTGGGAAGATTTTAGCGGCTAAACCAGACAAACAAATATAGGTGCAATTAAATGGACAAATTTCTAAAAGGCATAGAGGGAATGACAATTTTTGATGTCTTTTATTATGCAGGCCCGATTGTAAAGCTAATTTTTATCTATTTAATTATTACCCTTATTGCAGCAATCTATTTTGGAATTATGAGATATAGAGCAAAATCCCCAAAGTCCGATGAATTAACGATGATTGGATTTTGCGCCCTCGGAGTAGGGATCCTTGGCGCTTTATATACTGGTAACAATCTCAATAATGATGCAAACGCATTACAAATTTATGATCTTGCGGTTCTCGCACCGGGTCTCTTAGAAATCGGAGCCCTTTTCTTTGGCGGTTTATTGGTCTTACTTTTGTGCACAATTCTAAACCGTGCAAAGAAAACCAGTAATGAAGTATAATTCCGATTTAGTTAAACTCTGTTAACCATTTCGCTTCAATGTGACTCCAAGCAGAAAGCTGATTCGATGTTTTGCATGTCAAAACCGCATCACTTGCTACAAAATGGAGCTTTGCAATGCGCGTAAAAACACTTTTAATGACAACAATTTTGGCTGGCGCGGCTTTCGCGACACCGGCTTTGGCACAAAATTATTCTTCGCCTTGGTCGTTTTCATCCTCTATAGGCACCGAAGTTTCGGTATCAGGTGATGTAATTGCCGCGGGCAATTCAAACTCTATCAATATGGCCACTTTGAATACTAATCTTGTGGGGCAACAGGTTTTAAGAATGCGTGGCCGCACTTATGATGATGTCTATGACAAAGGCCTAAAATCAACTTTCGAAGTTCGTTATGCGCTATCAGACTTGGCTGAAGTATTTGGCTCTATTGGCTTTTTGAAGGCTGAGGCAAAAGCTAATGTCGATCTCGGCTGTTTGGCAGACGCCGCCGCGCCTACTACTTGTGTTGCGGGTCTTCGCGGTCAGGTATCGGATTTAAAACAAACTGCACTTGAGATTGGCTATCGCCAATGGTTTGGTGTTGGACTATTCACTGATGCAATTCGCCCATATTATGCGGTTCGCGCTGGCGCGGTGAAAACTGATGCGATTCATGCCTATGTTGCAACTGGTGCAAACGGACTTGGTCATTGGCGCCTTTATGATGATACTTATTCATATTCTACGCAGGCGGATTTGGGTGCAACCTATACGATTACCGATTCAATGGAATTGGGCGCCGAAGTTGGCGTGCGCTATGTTAGCAAGCTTGATCAGATAGAGGCTGATTTTGGCGCTCTTGGACTTGGCGGCATTAATGACAAATCAAACCAAGTGACAATACCAATTTCATTGAAATTAAACGCGGTATTCTAAACTACATTACCCGACCAAAAATAAAGCCCCCAAACCGGGGGCTTTTTTATTGAAATTTGCCAGTCTTAGAGAAGCCTTTCGGAACCATTCTACCGGCAGCGGCGCGCTTTAGGATATAATCACGCCATTCAGGCATTTCGCGCGTGCGGCCCGAACTATCAATCCAAGTAAGACCGGTTTCAGCACTAAAACTAGTGGCATCTAAAATCCCGCCATCTTTATAATTTTGTAGCTTGACCCCTTTGCCTTTGGCCATAATTGGCAATTCGCTACTTTGAAATACTAAAATCTTGCGATTTTCACCAATCACCCCAACAAAAGAGCCATTCATCCTATGGCAAATTCGCGCAGTTTGTTTTGCATCTAGTCCCAAAACTGCACGCCCTGCCCGCTTTTGGCTGAGGAAATCCATTTCGTCCATCAAAAAGCCATAGCCCTTTGATGAGGCCACAAGGCGTTTTGCCTCGGGGTCAGGAACAAACATCGCAATAATTTCGTGCTCATCGCCTAACTCGATTGATAGTCTTAGTGGTTCGCCCAAACTGCGGCCCGATGGCAATTTATCGCCCGAGAGCGTGAAAGCCCTGCCATCTGATGCGAAAAACACAATCTTGTCCGTAGTTTGCGCATGAATGGAGAGGAAAATTTCGTCCTCATCTTTAAATTTGACCGATGATAAATCATCAATCTTGCCCTTTAGCGCACGTATCCAGCCGCGTTTTGAAAGTATCACGGTAATTGGTTCGCGAACTACAAAAGCTTCGGCAGATAAGATTTGGGTTTTTAATGGCGCTTCGGCAAAAGTCGTGCGCCGTTTGGCCATATCGCCATCTTTTTCAAAAATTGCGCGTGTGTCGGATAATTCTTTGGCGACTTTTTTCCATTGTAGAGTATTCGACGCCAAAAGCTTGTTAAGGGCCTCAAGCTCGGCCTTTAAAGCTAAATCTTCTTTGACAATTGCTTCTTCTTCTAGTTTGCGCAAATTACGGAGCCTAGTGTCCAAAATCGCGTTTGCTTGAATGTCACTTATAGAGAATGTTGCCATCAAAACCGGTTTTGGCTCGTCTTCTTCGCGGATAATTCGTATAATTTCATCAAGATTTAGGAATGCAATTAATAGTGCCGCCAAAATCTCTAGGCGGCTTTCAATTTTACCCTTGCGCCAATTAGCGCGCGCAACCACAACTTCTT
>CAYTWK010000253.1:0-3201 GCA_964442095.1 uncultured Caulobacteraceae bacterium
TTCTTTTGCTATATCTAGGTCGGCGCGCTTTTTTATAAGGTTTTCTTGCATGCTATGCGCAGCCGCTAAGAGCTTTTGAACGGCCTCTACCTTATGCTTTGCTAGTTTAATCAATGTATCGCCTGAACGCATTACCCAACCTTTTCAATAGCCAATTTTAGACTTTATGTATTCTGACTATAAACTATAAGAGTTAAGAAATTCATTTCAAAACTGATGCAATTTTTGATTTATGAAACTATTTTACAATTTTAACTATCAAGAATTTGGGACAAAAGGGCAAAGCTTTCGGCAAAACTGCTTCTTTCATTTTTACCTTGTGATAAAAATTGTTCCAATGGTTCATTTAATTCAATTGCCAAATCAATTTTAGGATCTGCCCCCTTGCGATACGCCCCAAGCCTTATTAATTCTTCAATATCGGTAAAGTTTGAAAGCGCTGATTTCGCTTTCTTAATTAAAATCTGTTCCTCTGGGCTATGACATTCGGGCATTAACCGCGAAACCGATTTAAGAATATTTATAGCTGGATACCGACCCCTATCGGCGATCGCGCGCTCTAGAACCAAATGGCCGTCAAGAATTCCACGGACCGCATCGGCAATTGGCTCATCATGATCGCTACCATCAACTAATACGGTGAATAGACCGGTTATCGCGCCCACTTCTTTGTCGGATTGCAGGATTCCTGGGCCAGCTCTTTCAAGCAGCTTGGGTAATTCGGCAAATACAGTTGGCGTATAGCCTTTTGTCGTTGGCGGTTCGCCTGCGGCGAGGCCGATTTCACGCTGCGCCATTGCAAATCGCGTAACTGAATCCAATAGGCACAAGACCTGCTTTCCTTGGTTACGGAAATATTCGGCAATAGCTAATGTCGTATATGCCGCTTGCCTGCGTTTCAAACTAGTTTCATCCGAAGTGGCAACGCATAAAACTGCGCGCTTTAGGCCCTCTTCGCCCAATGTATCTTCAATAAATTCGCGCACTTCGCGACCGCGCTCACCAATTAGGCCAATAACAATAACATCGGCACTCGCACCTTTAGAGAGCATAGACATTAACACCGACTTGCCGACCCCAGAACCCGCGAAAATGCCCATCCTTTGGCCCTGGCAAATCGCACAAAAGGAATCCAATGCCCTAACTCCGGTCTCAAGCCTTGGCCCCACCCTTGCGCGACTTTGCGCCGGCGGCGGGCTTCCTTTTATTGCAATCGCTTCATTGCCATTTGCAAGCGGGCCCTTATTATCAATAGCCACGCCAAAAGCATCTACAATCCTACCAAGCCAAGCATTGGACGGAGAGATGGTAGGTGCGCTTGGCTCAAACATTAATTTAGCCCCTGCCCTTAGACCTTCTATTGTATCAAATGGCATTAAGAGGGCTTTACCATCGTTAAAGCCGACTATCTCCAGCCTTGGGCCATTTACACCCTTTTCAATTATTCGCGCCCGCGCCCCAAGCGACATTGCATTAGGTGGCCCCGATGCTTCTACAATTAAGCCATTGATAGCTAAAACCGCGCCCTCGAAAGAAGCCGTTTCGAGTTTCGTAATTTCTTGGGTTAAATCTGCAATTCTCATTGCTTTTACACTTCCTTTATTACCCAAAGTTGCGAATCGGGCTTTCGGACTCGATTCTTAATATAAATAAACAAAAAATTTACACTAAACTGTGAAAAATTAACTTTTCATAAACCACGAACATGGAAAAGAGTTAATTAATGGAAAAACTTGGTTAACACCTATTCCAATTTGTTAACAAATCAGTTCACAACTGATTTTATCTTACCTTTCTCGGTATTCGCCGCGAAAGGGCTGACACAGGGGGTCGCAATGCGTGTATTATTGATTGAGGATGATAGAGCTACATCCCAAGCTATTGAGTTAATGCTAAAATCTGAAGGATTTAACGTTTATACCACTGACCTTGGAGAAGAAGGTATAGATTTAGGCAAATTATTTGATTACGATATTATACTTCTTGATCTTAATCTTCCCGACATGAACGGCTTTGATGTATTGCGCACTCTTCGCAATAGCCGCGTTGGAACTCCTATTCTTATTCTATCTGGCTCTGCTGATATTGATACTAAAGTTCGCGGTTTTGGCGTTGGCGCCGATGATTATGTTACAAAGCCATTCCACAAGGACGAATTGGTTGCACGCATTAATGCCGTTGTTCGCCGCTCTAAAGGCCATGCTCAAGCAACTATCACTACTGGTGACATTGTTGTTAATCTTGATCAAAAAACTGTCGAAGTTAACCAAGTTCGCGTTCACTTGACCGGCAAAGAGTATCAGATGCTAGAGCTTCTTTCTTTACGCAAAGGCACAACCCTTACCAAAGAAATGTTCCTAAACCATCTTTATGGCGGCCTTGATGAGCCTGAACTTAAAATCATCGATGTTTTCATCTGCAAATTGCGCAAAAAACTTATGGCGGCTTCTGGCGGCGATTATATCGAAACAGTATGGGGTCGTGGATATGTCCTACGCGATCCAAGCCCTGTTGAAAAAGCGGCTTAAAATAATTCGAGTTCAAAATATCTCGCCTTGCGAGAAATCTTTTGAACTTGGCCTAGGCTGAAATAAATTTTCTTGGGGCGGCCCTACGAAAGTTTATTGCATCTTATAGTTTTTATTAGCTCTATTTTACTACCCTCATTTTGATATAAAAAGCCCAGCAATGCTGGGCTTTCTTACTTATGTGCAATTGGAAATCAGATTTAGAATTTAAATCCAATACCTGCTGCAGCGCTAGTTGAGTTTTGGTTATACGAACCAGAAGCTTTCAAAACAATCGAACCGTTCTTTAAAGAGTGCGAGAAACCAAACGCGGCTGCACTTTCACCTTCATGGCCGGCGACACCAAATGAAACCATGCTTTCGCCAGGTGTGCTGGCTTGTGGTAGCGCAGCCATCGCCATTGCAGACGCAACGCCAGAATTTGCAATACTCGCATTTTCTTGAACTTTTACCTCAAGGCCGGTTAGCCGCCTATCAAGACCAGTGTAATTGCTTTGTAGCATTGAAAGGCTATTTTGCAACGCCAATATATCGGACGCCGTATCTTGAGGGACGACGTTTACCGCCACTGTGCGCGCCGGTGGAGCGGCTGGGGCTTGGGTTGTAACCACAGATTTCGGTGCATCTTCTTTGATTTGGGCCACATCATTATTGGGGACCCGTGCCGCTTTGG
>CAYTWK010000254.1:0-3193 GCA_964442095.1 uncultured Caulobacteraceae bacterium
TCTGTATTCCTGATGGACCTGGCGCTGGTGTAACGCGAGTATTATCATCGCCCTTGAATTGATTTAACTCCTCGGCGGATAAATAAATACCCCCGTCTTTCATAGTGCCAATAACTGCGACTTCACTTTTATAAAAGCGTGGATAAAAAGCCGCCGCAATAATTACGAGCGCCAAAATAAAGGTTAGCGGAAAAAACAATTTATCCTTCATGGGTTCTTATTGCCCAATTGCGGCAAAAAGGCCAAGCATTATTACATAATTATTGGAATTACTTGTTTCTGCTTCGGGTATAATTTGCCTGCCAGCCGAGCCAAATACCAAAGATTTTCGGCCCTTCAATTAAATAGCGTTTCCACATTCGCTTTGGCTCGCTTAATAGGCGATGTAACCATTCAAGGCGTGATTTTTGCATCCATAATGGCGCGCGCTCGGTGCGACCGGCAAGGAAATCTAATGATGCACCAAGGCAAAGACCGACGCCAATGGCATTTGGATATTCCAATACTGCTCGTGCAACCATTTCTTGTTGCGGGCTGCCGACGCAAATGAAGTGAAACCGTGCGGGATTATTTGCGATAAATTGTGCCGCTTCCTTTATGGCTTCTGGTTTGTTTTTAAGGCCCATTGGCGGCTCATGCCAATTTATATTTGAAAGATTGTATTTGGCTTTTAGAGCATCAATTATCTCTTGGTCGGCACCAATTATATTTATTGCTTCTTCTGGCTTTATAGCTTTATCAAATAATTGACCCGCCAAATCAGATCCAGGGCAGGCCTTAAGCTCTAGGCCAGAAAAATTTGCAAGCGCCTCGATGATGCGGCTATCACAGACATTCATCCAAGCATCTTCATAAAGCGGCTTTAGTGTCTCATCATTATCAAGGCGCACTAAATGATCGGTATTGGGGGTCGCCAAATAGCCATAACCACTTTTGGAACTACCTTTTTCAACTATTCTTTCTAATAATTGTTCCGGGGATAATGGCGCGAAATCAACGCCCAAGAAATCTAGAATACGATTAGTTTCGCGCCTATCTAATAATAATACATCATCATCGGCGGGTTTTTGAATTGGCTTTTTCATGGGCGCTTTTTACGCTAAAACCTATAAATTTTGATTACCAAATCGAGATTTAATTGCGCAAAAGGCGCGATGGCGCGATTATTTTCATAATTTCATCTTCAATCGGCAGGGGCTCATCGCATATTAAACTAGTGATTATCTCGCCAGCTATTGGTGCCAAACTAAAGCCACGCGAACCTAATGCACCAATAATGTATAATTCTGGCCCTTCGTGGGGTAATCGCCCGATAATAGGCGCGAGGTCACGCGTGATAACACGCATAGAGGCGCGCGATTTCAGTTTGGACCTTTCAATCTGCGCGGCAATATTTGGCGCCAATTCGCCAAGATTATCCAGATTGCCTAGAATTTCTTCCTCGCTAGCGATTGGAGTTTCATCGAGATTGCATCTTTTAAAGCTTGCGCCAAAAACCGCGCCTTTATCTAATTCAAGGCAATAGGATTTGCCGCCGAAGTTTCTAAACCCGTCCATCTCTATGTTTTCATAATGGCAAATTGTGCCAGCGCCGCCATAAACATCATTGGGAGAAAATCCGCATAAATCATTCAAGCCTTTGCCATTCGCAATTATACAGTTTGGCGCATTTGCTATTTCGATATTATTGGCATCAAAGGCGCGCCAAATGCCTTTGGGGTCGCGCTTTAAACTTGTTACTTGGGCATAGATAATTTTGGATTTGCCTTTTAATCCATCCAATATTGCTTTTGGGCGGATAATCCCGCCAGAAAGATGGTTTAGATTACCATCAATAAACTCCAATAGGCCATCATCAAATGGCGGCGAGGCTTCAAGGGCTTTGAATTTAGCTTTATCGCGCAAATTTTTAGGGTATTCAATAATTGGAACTTTTGAATATCCATGTTTAAGCTTTTCGTAAAATTGCGCGGCATATAGAAAGGCACATCGGTATAGGCGCGCTTCTAGGCTTTCAACCTTATCAAGTCTTGGCATAATTAGGCCGGCGGGATTATTGGACGCTTTTAGGCTTCCGGCTTTGTCATTATCGATAATAATTGCTTCAAAACCGCGCTTTTCAAGTGCGTGTGCCGCGCTATGGCCGGAAATGCCGCCGCCGATAATTATGGCTTTGCGTGTTAGGGCGGGGCTTTGTTCATAGTCCAGAGAATTTTGCCGCCAAGCCTCTAAACGCTCGCGCTTTTTGGCAAAGCCTTTTTGCTTTTGAAAACTAAAGCCGATTTTATCTAGATTGCGGCGAACTAAGTTTGAAACAGAATATGTCGCAAGCCGAACATTGGGTTTTGAAAGTCGCGCGATTTGGGCGAAAACAATTTCGCTCCACATTTTTTCGTTGCGATTAGGCGCAAAGCCATCAAGAAACCATGCATCAGCCTTAAAGCTTTGCTGCGGGGCAGCTTTCTCAATATCGCCAATAATAATTGTAAGTGCGACATTGTCCGAAAGCCAGATTCTTTGTAGCCCAAAGGCGCGCTTGGGCCAATTTTCAATAAGGACTTTTGAATATGGCTCTAGCTCAGGCCAAAATGATAGCGCAGTTTTAGCTTGGACTTGGGTTAAGGGGTAAAGTTCAAAACTTATAAAATGCAGAATTTGATTGGCGCCGCGTTCAGATTGGGTCTCGTCCCATAATTTCCAAACGGTCAAAAAATTAAGGCCTGTGCCAAATCCAGTTTCGGCAATTGTATAATTTGCCATGGTTTGCCAAGCATCGGGCAGGCCACAGCCCTTGAGGAATACTTCGCGGCATTCTTCTATACCGCCCGATTTGGAAAAATAAGTGTCACCAAATTCGTGCGCCAATGGAATACCATTAGCGTCAAAATATATATTTGGGATTTCAGGTAGTCTATTCATCAATGGGCTTTATATAGAGAATAAAGGCCAAAACAAAAAGGCCGCCCCGAAGGACGGCCTTTGAATTCTTAATAGCCGAGCTATTAGTGAGCTGGAGCAGGAGCAGCAGCGTTTGAAGTTGCGTTAGCAGCAGCAGCGTCAACAGCTGAAGTTGCGTTAGCAGCCGCGTCAACAGCGTTGCCAGCAGCGTTAGTAGCAGCAGCAGCAGCGTCAGTTGCAGCGTTAGCAGTAGCAGCAGCAGCGTCAGTTGCAACGTTAGCAGCAGCGTCAACAG
>CAYTWK010000255.1:0-3176 GCA_964442095.1 uncultured Caulobacteraceae bacterium
AAAAGGAAATGGGCGCGCGCCTCCAGGAGCGCCATCCGAAAGGCTATACTTTAACAAGTCTGGGCGAGGCTGTAATTGCCAATGCCGAGCGAATTGAATCTGAAATTATCGCGACCGAACGGGCAATATCTGGCAAAGACATTGCCCTAGAGGGGATTGTTCGGGTTACAAGTGTTGATGTTTTATCGTCAATTGTATTGGTGCCGGCTTTTGCGAATATGCAATGCAAGCACCCCAAAATTACGATAGAATTAATCAATGATGCCCGAATGTTGGACTTAACTCGGCGTGAAGCCGATATCGCAATTCGTTTTACGCGCTTTAAATCCAATGATTTAATTGTGCGCAAGCTAGGAAGCTTTGGTGCCGGTTTTTATGTCTCGCGCGGCTATATCGAAAAATTTGGAATGCCGAATGAAAAAGATAGCGCCAATCATTCGATAATTGATGTTTTAGAGGATCAACAACACCTCGATGAAATGGTGGCATTGCGGCAAAACCTCCCGAATGCGCGCACAGCCATTCGCACCAATAGCCGCGATAATATGGTGCGCGCAGTAAGGGCGGGGATAGGCATTGGTTGTTTGCCCAGAATTGCCGCCAATGGTTTTGATGATATTATCGAATTGGATTTGGCGAATAAAATTAGCCCGCGCGAAATTTGGCTTGGGGTTCATGCCGACCTCCAACGCACCCCAAGAATTCGCGCGGTAATTGATGCGATTGTTGAGGGGTTTAAGGGGCTTTAGGCGAAAACTTCGTTTAGGTGATATTCCATTTTTGCGAAGGCGCGCTTTGCGGTTTGTTCATTATAAATCAGGCCAGCGTCCGGGTTATTTGCCATAGGATTGGTAAAGGCATGGCTAGTATTGCCAAAAGCCTGCAATTGCCAATCGGCACCCGCTTTGGTCATTTCATCCATAATCCCAATCATAGCATCTGGTTTTGCCATCGGATCATTATAGCCATGTAGGATAACCACTTTTGCATTTATATTTGCCTGTTCGCCCAAATTTGGTGGCATAAAAAGGCCATGAAAACTGATGGCGGCCTTTATTTCATCTGTGCCGGTGCGCGCCAAATCAAGGGCGCATAATCCGCCAAAACAAAAACCAATTATCGCAATTTTTGAACTATCAATATTATCAAGAGTCTTGGCAAATTCGAGCGCGGCCAAAAGGCGAGCCTTTAATAGCGCTCTATCGCCCAAAAGTGGGCCCATTAAATGCGAATTATCGCCTGCTGGATTGCCGCGAACGCCCTTGCCATAAACATCAATCGCGATTCCGACATAGCCTAATTCGGCAATATCACGCGCAATCTGACGCTCAAAATCCATTTGACCGGCCCAAGCATGGGCAATTAAAACAGCGGGGCGTTTGGTGTGGTCTTTGGCGGCAACAAAAGCCTCTAAGGTTACATCGCTTTGATAATCTTGATAGGTTTCGATCATTGCAAACTCCATTATTCAACATCAATTATTGTTGCGCCCGTGGTATTGCGGCCCTCTAAGGCCTCGTGGGCAGCGCGCATATCTTTAAGGGTAAATCTTTGGCCGATTTCGATTTTTATTATTCCGCGTCCGATTAAATCGAACAGCTCACTTGAATTGGCCTCTAATGCCTCGCGGGTTAGATTATAGTGATTGAGTGATGGCCGCGTAACGTATAATGCGCCTTTATTGTTTAGAGTGGTAATGTCAAATGGCGGCACTTTGCCCGAAGATTGCCCAAAAGACACCAAGAGCCCGCGCGTTTTTAGAATATCCAAAGATCCATCAAAAGTATCTTTGCCAACGCCATCATAAACTACATCATATTTTTGGCCATTATTTAGGCGAATTGCCTCTTTGACAAAGTTTTGGGTTTTGTAATTTATTACTTCACTAAAACCATTTTTTCGCGCAAGCTCGCATTTTTCGTCGCTTCCGGCGGTGCCGATTAAATGCGCGCCCAAATGTTTTGCCCATTGCCCGAATATTGAACCAGTTCCACCTGCGGCAGCGTGAAAGAAAACGCTATGTTCAGCGCCAACTTTAAATGTCTGCCGTAATAAATATTGCGCGGTCATGCCCTTTAATAGGCACGCGGCGGCAATTTCATTGGTAATTCCATCGGGGATTTTTATTAGATTTGTGGTATCAAGAGCGCGATACTTTTGGTATGCGCCAAAGCCCGAAGTATAACAAACCCTATCGCCAACATTGAAACCAGTAACATTCGCGCCAATTTCCTCGATTATGCCCGCCGCTTCCGCGCCCAAAATAAAGGGCATAGGGACGGGATAGAGGCCAGTGCGCATATAAGTATCAATGAAATTAAGGCCGATATGGGTATGGTGAATTAAAACTTGGCTTGCGCCAATTGTAGGCATAGGGGCCTCGCGGTATTGCAAAACCTCTGGGCCACCATTTTGCTCGATTATAATTGCTTTATTCATTTTATTCCTTGTCCCTATAGCGATTAGTTATCGGATAGCGTCTATCACGGCCAAAGTTTTTGGGGCCAATTTTTACGCCGGGCGGCGCTTGGCGTCTTTTGTATTCCGCAAGATAAAGCAAATGCTGAATTCGCCGCACAGTTTCGGGTGCATGACCCCGCGCGATTACATCCTCGATTTCCTCTTCTTTTTCGACAAGCGCATAAAGCATATCATCGAGGGCATCATAGGGCGGCAAACTATCTTGATCTTTTTGATTTTCCCGCAGTTCGGCGCTTGGCGGCTTGGTAATTATGTTTCCGGGAATAACCACACCCCTTGGCCCAAGTGCGATATTTGGCAAGTTTGTATTGCGCCATTTTGAAAGCGCGAAAACTTCGGTTTTATAGAAATCTTTTAGGCAATTATAGCCGCCGCACATATCGCCATAAAGCGTGGCATAGCCAACCGCCATTTCAGATTTATTGCCCGTAGTTAAAACCATATGCCCAAACTTATTGGACATTGCCATTAATATTACCGCCCTTGCACGGCTTTGAATATTTTCTTCGGTGGTGTCCCTTGCGCGCCCTTCAAACTGCGGCGCAAGCACGCCTTCAAAAGCCGCTACAGCGCTTTCGATTGATACTATTTCATAGCGAACGCCCAAAGCTTCTGCGCATTCTTTGGCATCTTTAAGGCTTTCACCACCAGTGAATTTTGAGGGCATCATAACGCAAATAACACGATCTTTACCC
>CAYTWK010000256.1:0-3155 GCA_964442095.1 uncultured Caulobacteraceae bacterium
CGAATTTTTGCAAATATTTCATCTGGATTGTCTAAACAAATTGCCAAATGCTCTGGCGCGCCTTGATTAATCAGCTCCGCGCAATCTTCTAGATTATCCATTATGATTATTGCGCCATATTTGTCCCAAGATGAGCGCGCAGGGCTAGCCGCAAAACCATTTTCAGTTTGCGATTTTGCTTCGGCAATAATTTTCTCGGCAAATCCAATATCATCTGTAAACAAAATGCTTTGCGACATTTCATCATGTTCGGATTGCGCTAATAAATCGGCGGCAATAATTTCTGGGCTATTGCTAGCATCGGCGATTACATAAACTTCTGATGGGCCGGCAACGCTATCTATGCCGACATCACCAAACACAAGTTTTTTGGCTGCACTAACATAGGCATTTCCGGGTCCGACAATTACATCAACTGGTGCTAAATCACCCGCGCCATAGGCCAATGCCGCAATCGCTTGTGCGCCGCCAATACCATAGATTTCGGTTACGCCCGCAATCGATGCCGCCGCTAAAATGGCGGGGTTTTCATTAAGGCGGTTTGGCGGTGTCGCCATTACAATGCGGCCAACCCCCGCAACTTTCGCCGGCACAGCATTCATCAATACGCTAGATGGATATGCCGCTTTTCCGCCAGGTGCATAAAGTCCGGCGGCGTCTATCGCGCCCCAACGCCAACCAAGGCCAATTCCCAATTCATCTTCATAATAGCCATTTTGCGGCACAGATTTTTCATGAAAATCAGCTATTCGCTTTGCTGCAAGCTCCAAAGCTTTTATGACATTTTTGTCGCAGGAATTTAGCGCATCATTAATTTGCCCCGATGAGATTTTGAAATTTTCGCTATTTAGAGCATAATTATCAAAGCGATTAGAGATAGATTTTAGCGCATCAAAGCCACCGGCTTTGACTTCGTCAATTATCGCTTTGGCGCTTTGTTCGGCCCTATCAAGGCTTTCACCGCGCAATTTTATCAATGCGTCGAATTCGGCATTAAAATTAGCACTCGAATGATATAAAATTCGTGCCATTAGGCATCACCATGATCTGGCCGCGATTTTGCACCGCGCGCTTCGAAAATATCCCCCAATACAATCTCTATGCATTCGACAATAAGTTGAATTTGGCCACCACCTGCAAGTTCAATAATAATTTTTCCTGACGGGGGCTCTTTGTCGGCAATAAAGGCGATTGAAAGAATAGATTGCGGCACATTGCTTTGCGGATTAATCCCGCGCGCGCTAACGCCCAAAACCCCCTCAAAGGCCAAAAGAGCGGTGACGCGTCTATTTTGCGATGTGTCTTCATTGCAAAATCTTTGGGCCAAAAACGAGAAGCGGCGGGATTTTTGTAAATAATTGATATCTTTCGCCAGAAAAAGCGCGTCTTGGCACGCGGCGGAGATAATCGATACATCTTCCGCTTCAAAGGCCATTAATCTTAGTTTTTTGGCAGCCATTTAATTTTATTCACCTGCTGCGCGCTTGATATCGGCGCCGCAATTTGAAAGTTTAGCCTCTAAGTTTTCAAAGCCTCTATCAAGATGATAGACGCGCCCGATAGAGGTTTCGCCTTCAGCAACTAAACCTGCAATAACAAGCGATACAGATGCGCGTAAATCAGTGGCCATAACCTGTGCACCCTTTAGGGTTTTTACGCCACGCACCACGGCCTCATTACCGCGAACAGTAATATCTGCACCTAGTCTTCTAAGTTCTGGCGCGTGCATAAAGCGGTTTTCAAAAATGTTTTCGCGGAAAATGCTTGTGCCATCGGCAATTGTCATAAGTCCCATAAATTGTGCTTGTAAGTCGGTCGGAAATCCGGGGTAAGGCTGGGTTTCTATATCGATTGCTTTTATAGGGGTTTTTGGATCGCGGCTGATTTTGATGAAATCAGTTCCAGTTTCAATGCCAACGCCCGCGCGGCGCAGCGCGTCTAAAAGCGAGCCCAAAGTTTCGGGAACTACGTCAGTTAAGACAACCTCACCACCGGTTGCCGCAACAACACAGGCAAATGTGCCAGCCTCAATCCTATCTGGAATGACTTTGTAGTTCACGCCTTTTAGCGATGTCACGCCCTGAATGCGAATAGTTGACGTGCCTGCGCCTTCAATTTTTGCACCCATTTGAATTAGGCAATTGGCAATATCTGTTATTTCAGGTTCGCGCGCAGCGTTCTCTAAAACAGTCTCGCCGTTTGCCAAAGTTGCCGCAAGCATTGCGTGTTCGGTTGCGCCGACTGAAACAAAAGGGAAAACAATATGCGCGCCTTTAAGGCCGCGCAAAGCAGCAGCTTTTACATAGCCGCCCTCGATTACAATATCCGCGCCCATTGCTTCAAAAGCCCTAAGATGCAAATCAACTGGGCGCGCACCAATAGCGCAACCGCCCGGCAATGAAACAGTCGCATGGCCTTCGCGCGCCAATAATGGCCCAAGAACATTAAAGGTCGCGCGCATCTTTCGCACCAAATCATATGGCGCAATAGTCGAGCGTATCTCTGGCCCATGGGTTTGCATGCGGCCAGAGCCTTTGGGCCAATAGACGGTAACGCCCAATTGCTCTAACAGCTCGACCATAAATCTTGTATCGGCAAGTTCTGGCATATTTGTAAAAACGCACGGCTCGCTAGTAAGGAGAGAGGCAGCTTGAAGCTTTAGCGCTGAATTTTTTGCGCCAGAAATTGGAATGCTGCCGTTTAGAGTATTGCCGCCTTGCAGGATTATCTTGTCCATTTATTTGCTTTCATTTCGAAGGGTTTTATTGTGCTGTATTTGAGACGAATAGCCTTCATTGCCGCTATTTCATAGCGTCTTTATCATTTGTTTTGGGGTTTGCGGCTGCTTTTCGACGGCGCAAATTGTCACGAAGAGCTTTTGCAAGCGCTTCTTCGCGCATTTGCTTTTGGGTCAATTTGGGTTTTTGATTATCGCTTGAATTATTCACATTTCACCAATTTTTATCTATCGAAAGTGATAGATAGACAATTTCGCGAATTTTTGCACTAGCAAACCATGAAAAACACAATAATTTCACTAAAAAGGCTTCACTTATTGCAAATATTGCATTAGCAAGCGCCGAACAAACAATAAAATAGCGCCGCAGTAGCTCAGGGGTAGAGCACGTCATTGGTAATGACGGGGTCGTAAGTTC
>CAYTWK010000257.1:0-3107 GCA_964442095.1 uncultured Caulobacteraceae bacterium
TTTCGATTCAAACTGCTCGAGACGATGCAATTGTGAGCGCAAGTCTTGCAATGCATTATTATTTTCCTCTTTTGCCTGCGAAAGACTTTCGACAGAGTTCAAGGCAAGCAAGTATTGTGAATTTATCTCTTGGAGCCGGTTATCACTCGCGGCAAAAGATTCCTTAAAACTTGATGCTTGGACTTCCGCCTGTTCAGCGCGAACTTTCTGCTCCTCAAGTTTTTGGAAAGCACTTTCCAATTGCAGCTTAAGGGTATCTCTTTCAGATTTGCAGCTTGCTAGTTCGCTACTATTATCGAGCAAAAGCTGAGTTTTCTCATCAAGATGCGCGCGCAAACTTCTAATTTGTGCTTCATGCACTTTAGAGATATGCGACAAGCGATTACGATTTTCCACATCCACTTCGCCTTTTGCTTGCTCTTGCGCGCCATTTTCTAGTTTTTTATACATCTATTTGCCATTTTACTTGATGCGAGTTTCTTTAATATACCACATATTGCCAAGGCGTTAAGCAAAATACCACACTTAAATGGCAATTTAATAAATCAAGGCGCTCTCGCTATTTTTGGACCACAATTTAATCTTAGCAGCCTTTAAATTATAAAAACCTACAGTTTATCGCATTTCCCGTCGCGCCAAGAACGCCAATCTTTCAAACAATTGGACGTCTTGTTCATTTTTCAAGAGAGCGCCATATAAAGGCGGAATTAATTTGTTTGGTGCCTTCTCGCGCACGGTCTCTAGATCAATATCATCGGCCAAAAGCAATTTAATCCAATCTAAAAGTTCAGAAGTCGATGGTTTCTTTTTAATACCCGCTACTTGGCGGATTTCATAAAAACTCTGCAAAGCATTATTGACCAGTTTCTTTTTGATCCCTGGGAAATGCACTTCAATGATTGCTTTCATGGTTTCTTCGTCCGGAAATCGAATAAAGTGGAAGAAACAACGCCGCAAAAATGCATCGGGCAATTCTTTTTCATTATTAGAAGTAATAATTACAATTGGGCGATTGTGCGCTTTTATTGTCTCACCAGTTTCATAGACGAAAAACTCCATTCTATCGAGTTCTTGAAGAAGGTCATTGGGAAACTCAATGTCTGCCTTATCGATTTCATCAATCAATAAAACGCATTTGCCGGGAGACGTAAAGCCCTCCCACAATTTGCCTTTTTTGATATAGTTTTTGACATCTTTGACTTTCTCATCGCCCAATTGGCTGTCCCGAAGGCGCGAAACCGCATCATATTCATATAGCCCCTGCACGGCCTTTGTAGTCGATTTAATATGCCATTCGATTAGTGGCAGACCCAAAGATTTAGCAATCTCAATTGCAAGCACAGTCTTTCCGGTGCCAGGTTCACCTTTTATGAGTAACGGCCGTTCCAAAGCTATAGCTGCATTTACCGCTACCTTAAGATCCTCGGTTGCAACATAATTATCAGAGCCATCAAATCTCATTTTTTTCCCCAGCTTCTAAAGTGAGTGTTGTTATCATATTAGTCTATATGCAGTAATCTGCTTTAATTAAAGCAGCTAATAGCTGTTTAACAGCATTTTGTTAACCACGTTGTTTTAGAGTTTTTTCTTGTCCATGTGGTAGCATAAAAAAACCTATGTGACCTAAAGGACATGCCAGAAGATTTACAAAGGGGAGCGCCTTATGGCCTTGAAGCTATCTTTAAAACCAGGTGAGAAAATTGTTCTAAATGGTGCCGTCATACAAAATGGCGAACGCCGCGCGACAATGCTCTTACAAAACAAAGCGTCTGTCTTGCGGGAAAAGGACATAATGCAAGTTGAGGACGCGAATACGCCTGCGCGCCGCATCTATTTCCCAGTGATGATGATGTATCTTTCGGGCAATGACGATGCAGAAAACTACAATGAATTTGCATTGCGTATGACTGAGTTCATGTCGGTGATTAGCCAAGTAAGCGTGCTAGAAGATTGCGTTGCAATTTCAAAAGACGTCATGGCGGGTGAATATTACAAGGCGCTTTCAAGGTGCCGCAAACTTATGGATTATGAAGCGGAGAGACTTAATGTCACTGAACGTATATCAACAAACGCAAAATCGGGTAGAAACGCCGCGTGAAACTGAATACCGTCTATTTGCGCAAGTTACTCGCGCATTGATGGAAGCCAGCCAATTGCCACGCATCGAAATCGCCAAGCGAATGGATGCATTAGATTGGAATCGCAAGGTTTGGACATTTATGGCAAATGATTGCGCCAACGATAATAATGGCCTGCCGGATCAATTGCGGGCATCTATTATTTCCTTGGCGATATTTGTTGATAAGTATTCATCACAAGTAATGCAAAAAAATGAAGAGATTGAGCCATTAATTGATATTAATCGCGCCATTATGCAAGGATTGCAAGGTCAAATCGAGCTTAGCGGCAATCAAGTTCCCGCCTAATCAATTGAAATTTCGATAAAACGCCCGCCGAAAAACGGCGGGTTTTTTACTGCCTAATTTTTGAGCAGTCACGGCAATAATTTCACCCTAACTCGGTAAAAATTACCACATATCGGCAATATTTTCCTAGTAAAAAATCTTGTTAATAAAATAGAAACCAAGAAAAAACTTAAAAAACATAATGGCTTAGCGCCATTTAACTGGCACAACGCTTGCGTGTAGAGTTGCAAGTGCAAAATGTACCCGCGCTGCCAGAAGACAGTGCAACTCAAACTGAAAAAGGATCAAGAATATGATCAGCGTAAATACAAACCAAGGCGCTATGGTGGCCCTACAAACTCTTAACAGAACCAATAATGAAATGCGTGATACTCAAAACCGTATTTCTACTGGTCAAAAAGTTTCTACGGCAAAAGACAATGGTGCTATTTGGGCAATCGCAAACAAGATGAAATCTGACGTTAGCGCATATGACCGCGTTGTTGAATCTGCCGACCTAGCGAAGGCAAAAGTTGACACTGCTGTTGCTGCCGGCGAATCTATTATGGAGTTGCTAAATGAAATGAAAGGCAAAGCACTAGCTGGCTCTCAAGCTGGTCTATCTGCTTCTTCTCAAGCTGCTTTGGCTGCTGACTTTGCTCAATTGCGTGATCAAATCACTGCAGTAATCGCAAACGCTTC
>CAYTWK010000258.1:0-3048 GCA_964442095.1 uncultured Caulobacteraceae bacterium
TCGCGCTATGCTGCCAAAGTTGAAGCCGCCAAAAATTGGCTTTCGGGACGCACTTTAGCCAAAGTTACGATTATATGGCGAGAATCCGCTTTGAAATGGCACCCAGGACAACAATGGCTTTGGGACGCTGGCGGACTTGGCATTTTCGACCCTGCGATAAACGCATTTTCTATAATTACCAAACTTTTGGGACAAAATATTCGCGTTGAAAAGGCTGACTTCGAAACGCCTCTTAACCAAGCCGCGCCAATTGCTGCAAAACTTCAAATGCGCCTCGGCAATATACCAATTACTGCAGATCTCGACTTTAGAGAAAAAGACAAAGAAATTTGGGAAATAGAATTCCTTGCCCAAGACGGACAAACCATGAAGCTTTTGTTTGGCGGCGCGGCAATTTCAATCAATGGCTCAGAGCCGGATACCTCACCTGATATCGAATATAAGAGTGCATATGCCGAATTTGCAGATCTAATAAACAATGGCAAATCTAATGCCGATAATAGCCCGCAAAGAATTGTCGCCGATGCATTCGTTTTGGCAAAAAACACATCAGCCGACAATTTTTACCCCTAGAAATTGGGCGCTATATTTCGCGATTGCCCCCAAAATGGGTCTATTGAAGAACCAAGAGCTTGCCATCTAAAACCCTGCGATTTTTAGCGAATTCAGTATGGTTTTAGCGAGAAACAAATTGCGTGAAACGGCGCTTTCTGTTAAATTGTCTGACAAATAGAATGAGGTTAGGATGCATTTAATAAATATATGTGAAGCGAATGGAGAATTGGCACTAATTGGAAAAACGTCCGGTGATTACCATTATATAAATGGCGTCCAAAACATTCTCGCTTTGGCAAAAATCGCTGCTGCTAATAATAATTCAATCGAAGAACAAGCGAAAATCCAAACCTTTGGTGCAAAAGTCAATATTGATGAAATAATTGAACACAAAAGATTTTTGCCAATTCTAAACGGCCAGGAGCCGAGCAATATTTTTCTAACCGGAACCGGCCTTACCCATCTTGGCTCCGCCGAGGGGCGCGATAAAATGCATAAAAGCACTGGCCAAGCAATGGATAGTCTCACCGATTCTATGAAAATGTTTTTGATGGGGGTCGAAAATGGAAAGCCTAAAGATGGTGAAATTGGCGCGCAACCGGAATGGTTTTATAAGGGCAATGGCAATGCATTAGTCGGCGCATTAGATGATTTGACATCTCCTTGGTTTGCCCTAGATGGCGGCGAAGAGCCTGAAATTGCTGGGATTTACTATATAGACCAAAATTCTAGTGTTAACCGATTAGGTTTCGCATTGGCCAATGAATTTTCTGATCATATCGTCGAAAAAGGTAATTATCTCTGGCTCGCCCATTCAAAATTGCGCAATGCTGCGCTGGGTTTCGAATTGATAAGTGGCGACTTGCCCATAGAAATAACGGGAACATCAAAAATAAAGCGTGGAGGAAAGACAATTTGGGAACGGCAATTCCTATCGGGCGAAAATAATATGTCGCATACTATAGCCAATCTCGAATTTCATCATTTCAAATATGATTTATTTCGCAAATCAGGTGAATTTCACGTGCATTTTTTTGGAACTGCGACCGCTTCTTTTGCCGATGGCTTTAGAACGCAAGATGGGGACGTATTTGAAATCAGCGCCGATACTTTTGACTTTAAAATATCAAATCGGCTTCGGAACATGAACAAGCAAGATTTTACAATAAACAGAATGTGACAAAAATGAAAAAATTAATTAAGCAAAGCAGCATACTATTGGCGAGTTTAGCCTTATTTGCCGATCCTCTAATGGCACAAAACCAAGCACCTTTGGCAAACGACCAAAAGCCTATTGTAAAGCTTTCAATAGATAGCCAATTAAACGCTAATAATAAAGTTCTAGACCCAAATGTTTTTGGCCAATTCGCAGAACATCTTGGGACTGGCATTTATAATGGAGTATGGGTAGGCAGGGATTCAAAAATCCCCAATACAAGAGGTATACGCAATGATGTTGTAGGTGCCCTTAAGGACTTGAAAATTCCAAATATTCGTTGGCCGGGTGGTTGTTTTGCCGATGACTATCATTGGCGGCATGGCATTGGCCCACAAGAAACCCGCCCCACACGTGTAAACTTTATCTGGGGCCGCGCTTTAGAACCAAATAGTTTTGGAACCCATGAATTTATGGATTTTGTCGAGCAAATAGGTTCGAATGCTTATATATCAGGCAATATGGGTTCGGGCTCACCGCAAGAAATGCAAGATTGGCTTGAATATATGACGTCAGACCAAGAAACTACGCTCGCAAAGGAGCGCAGGAAAAATGGTCGTGAAAAGCCATACAAGGTTAAATTCTTTGGTGTCGGCAATGAAACATGGGGTTGCGGTGGCTCCATGACCGCAGAGCACTATGCCAATCTTTATAGAAATTTTGCTACCTATGTCCGCAATTTCGATAGCAACCAACAAAGCGGCGATAATAGAATGCTTAGGATTGCGTCTGGTGCCAATGTAGATGATTATCATTGGACCGAGACATTGATGAAGACCAAAAAGGATATCATTTTTAGTTGGGGCATAGACGGTTTGTCCTTGCACTATTATTCCGGCTATAATCAATGGCCCCCGCATTATTCAGCAACCGATTTTGGCGAAGATGAATACGCGCACGTCATTAAATCTGGCTATAAAATGGACACTCTGATTACGAACCATTCAGCCATAATGGATAAATATGACCCCAAAAAAGAGGTCATTCTTGTTGTCGATGAATGGGGCGCTTGGTATAAGCCCACCGAAGGCACTGAGCCAGGGTTTTTACAGCAGCAAAATTCAGCGCGCGACGCGGTTTTGGCCGCAGTGCATTTCCACATTTTTATCCGTCACGCCGAGCGTGTTCGCATGGCAAATGTCGCCCAATTGACCAATGTCTTGCAAGCAATGATTTTAACCAAAGACGATAAAATGGTCTTAACGCCCACTTACTACGCCTTCAAAATGTATGTTCCATTTCAAGGTGGCACGATTTTACCGGTAAAATACGACGCG
>CAYTWK010000259.1:0-3035 GCA_964442095.1 uncultured Caulobacteraceae bacterium
TCATTCGCATGCTTTCATTACGGGTCATAACCAAATTTAGTTTAGACATAAATGCAAACAATCCGCAATTGTAATACTGCTTGCAATTATTGAACCCTGATGGGTATCAGCTTAGAGCGTCAATTCATATAAAAATACAAAAATTACAAAAGGCACTTATGAGAAACCTCCTTCCTAAAACTCTCGCTATTTCTTCGCTTTGGCTTTTGCCGCAAACAGTTTTGGCGCAAACTACAGTACCGGCGACCAATCAAACTCAAATCGAAGAATGCATTTGCGATGGTGATCGAGTTCCCGAAGAAGTTGTTGTTACCGCAACGCGCCGTTCAACAACATTGCAAGCCACCGCAGTTGCCGTCACCGCTTTAAGCTCCGCGACTTTGCGCGATGCAGGGGTTTCCAATATCCAAGATTTAGCCCAAATCGCGCCAAGCCTTCAGGTTCCGCAATCTGAAAACGCTGGCTCTGTAACCGCGCGAATTAGAGGCGTTGGCACCCAAGGGTCAAACCCGGGGCTTGAATCATCGGTTGGCGTCGTGATTGATGGCGTTTTTCGCGCAAGAAATGGGGTAGCTTTTTCGGATTTGGGCCAATTGCAATCCGTAGAGGTTTTACGCGGCGCACAGGGCACGCTTTTTGGCCGCAATACATCGGCTGGCCTAATTAGTGTATCAACCAAAAAACCAAATTTTGAATTTGGCACCGAGGGCGATATTGGTTTTGGCAATTTCGGCCTTGCAGGGATTGGGGTTGGAATTACGGGTCCAATAGTCAAAGACAAAATCGCAGGCCGCCTTTATGCCACAGCGCGCACGCGTGATGGCATTTTATCTATGAATGAAAATACTGGCTATGCGCGCCGCGAAAATGACAAAGACTATTTTGGTATTCGCGGGCAATTATTATTTACTCCAAATGATAATTATAATGGCAGGCTAATTATCGATTATGCCAAAAAAGATGATTCTTGTTGCGGCTCTGCGGTTTTTCAAAGCGATAGCCGCGTACCAGCCAGCACAACCGCCATTATCAATCGGCTAGCATCCAATGGCAAGCCAATTGGCAATTCACTTAATGAAATGCGCGGGACCGCAAACCTTCCATTTAAGCAAGAAGTCATTGACCAAGGCATAAGTTATGAAGCCAATATTGCCCTTGGGATTGGTAAATTAACCTCCATAAGCGCATATCGCACTTGGGATTATTTATGGGATCAAGACGCCGATTTTGGCGGCGCGGATTTACTCTTTAGAACCCAAAATGATGGAAATGGCTCAAATTATAAAAACTTCACCCAAGAGTTTCGTTTGGCGGGCAAAGCCGATAAAATCGATTGGCTAATCGGCGCGTTTTATTCGCATGAAGATTTGAATTCCATACTTACTTTCCATACCGCAAGCCAATATGAAAGCTATATTGGCGCTTTATTATCGGGCGCGGGCGCTTTGACAAATCCAGTTTCAGGATTTGCAGGCACGGTACGCGCAGCAATTGCCACCGCAAGTGCCAGCGCATTTAACCCAGCCAATGAGGCGTTTAGCTATGGCGGTGGCCAATATGATGTTTTCAACCAAAAAGCAGAATCCATTGCCCTTTTCACCCATAATATTTTCTCCCTTAGTGATAATCTAAAGCTAACAATTGGTGCGCGCTATACCAAAGAAAACAAGGACTTTAAGGGCGATTATTTAACCACCGGCAATGCAGGCTGCCGCGCACTCGAAAGTGTTTTTGGCCTAAACCCAAGCGCCAATGCACCAAGCTCTGCGGCGGGAGTTGTTGGTATTGTTTGCGTGCCATGGGAAAGATCTGCACTTGATAATCTAAACCACACCCAAAAGTTCAAAGACGATAAATGGTCAGGCATTTCAACGCTTTCCTACGCCTTTAACACGGACATAAACACCTATTTAAGCTTTACCAAGGGCTATAAGGCCGGCGGCTTTAACCTTGATAGAATATTTTCGGATAAAAATGGCTCTGTGGTTTCGGGCGCTATTGGAAGCCAGATAATCCGCGCACCCGATACGTCTTTTCCTGCCGAAACCGTCGAAGGATTTGAGCTCGGGCTTAAAACTAGATGGCTGGAGCGCCGCTTGGTGGCAAATTTTGCGGTTTTTGATCAAAAATTCGAAAATTTCCAACTAAACACCTATAATGGCATTAGCTTCATTGTTGCCTCTGTCCCCGAAGTGAATTCAAAAGGTTTTGAGCTAGACCTTAATTGGCGCACGCCGATTATTGGACTGGTCTTAAATGGAGGTATTGCCTATGCCAAAACCACGTATGGCAAAAACCTTGGGGCTGCATCAAATCCAAACTCATTCATTGGGCAAAATACCAATTTATATCTTTTGCCGGGGGCGCAATTAACCTCTTCGCCCGAACTTACAATTTCGGGCGGACTTAGCCATAATTTGCCAATTAATGACGGCAAACATAAAATCAAAACCTATTTGGACGCACGCTATACCTCTGATTATGTCGTTGGTTCAAACCTTGATCCACGAAAAAAGGTTGACGAAATGGTTCTCTTTGGCGGCAAAATCGCGCTTACGAATAATGAAGAAAATTGGGCAATTGAACTTTGGGGTAAAAACCTTGGCGATGAAAAATACGCGCAAATCATTTTTGATAGCCCACTACAAGGCAATTCGCCCTTGATGGTAAATAGTGGCGGCACATTCACTCCACGCGCCATAACTTCGCAACTCGACGCTTTCCCTGCAGAGCCAAGAACTTATGGTGTGACATTGCGCTGGAGCTATTGACGTTTGGCATTGGCCGACCAATAGTGGCGCATGACATTTGCCGAAATATTGCCATTCATCCTTAGCTCGCTATTGCTTGAATTAACCCCTGGGCCAAACATGGGCTTGGTGGTTTTAATTGCCATAAATAATGGCCGTAAATCGGGCTTTTGGACCATTTTTGGCATCGCAATCGGGCTTTTGATAATTGGCACCTTGGCGGCATTTGGCTTTGCGGGATTAATCGAAACCTATCCGCAAATCTATGAAGTATTGCGCTGGGCG
>CAYTWK010000260.1:0-1964 GCA_964442095.1 uncultured Caulobacteraceae bacterium
GTTGGGCGTCCCTTCAAATTCGGAAGTTAATAACAATAATTCACTTGAGCAGATTAATTCCGGTATTTTTTGGGTTTCACCGAGGAAAACTACTTTTTCCTTTATCCCGTATTCGCCAGCTAGTTTTTGTGTTTGTTCAAATAACTCGCCGTCACCAGCGATTACGAAAGCGGCGTTTTCTTCGGTTTGGGCCAGTATCCGCGCAGTTTGCAGCCATAAATGCGGTCTTTTCTCGGCTGACATCCGAAAAATGCCGCAAACAATTCTTTGTTCAGGATTAATACCGATTGATTCTTTGAACTTTTGAATTTGTCCTTGTGATGGCATCATAATTTTTGAAAAATCGACTCCATTTCGGATCACATGAATCTTGCCGCTTGCAAACCCAAGCCACTCTTCATAGCTTTTTGCGCCGGCCACACTATTGTTTGTGAAAATAACGTTTTTTGCGGCCGCAAGCGCCAAATAGCCTGGCCTCAGCCAATCTGTATAAAATGAAAAATGGGTTGGGTTGATATTGCGACCGGAAACAATAATTCTTGGCACGCGCGCAATAAGCGCAGCAATACCATGCAGGACCGACGTCTGGTCTTGCCACAAGTGAACAATTTGCGGTCGCAGTGAACGCAATTGATCCACCATCCCGAGCAATCTGTTAACTTCATCTGGGCTAAGTCTGCTTATAAGGGCCGCAATCGGTGCACTAATATTTTCATAGATTTTATCACTAGCCGAACTTGCAATTTCGGCCCGCGAAAACTCAATTTCATTGGCGACCAATGTAGGTAGGTGAAAGTCTAAGTCATCGCGAAAGCCAATAAATTCCCCTATAAAGTGAACATTGCAGCCTTTTGCTTTTAGTCCAAGCAGCGTGTTAACGACTTGCCTTTCGGCACCTCCTGCGGCCATTGAGCAATTCACAATCACAATTGAATTAGCGATTGGCAAATATGGTTCTTCAAATTTACTAACGATTTCACTAATGCCCGCGAATAAGTCACCATTATGGAGTTCAAGCAATTCTTGATTGCTATAGTCTGTCTGAGCAGAAAATGTCGCACCACGCTTAAGATAATTCTCAAAATCGTAAAGATCCAAAGCGGGCGTTCTAAAAAACTTTCGCCAAATTGCTCGAAGGATATGGATATTTCGCAAATGCTCAATTATGCGCCGCGAAAAATGGCTTGGCTCTTGTTCGCGCAAATATGATTGCAAAGATAATACAAATTTTGAGCGAAGATTTGCGAACATAAGCTATTATTGGGCGTTTGATTTTAGATTTGAACTATTAGCTTCTATATTCTCATCTATTGGCTTTGCAGCAAAAGCAACTTTCTCCAGAGCCGACTTTTTGCCCGTTAATCGGTTTGATACTTCCTTAAACCATTTCGCATTCTTAGTAAGCCTCTCGATCTCAAGCTCTGCTTTCTCTGCGCGCTCCGTCTGATTCTTTATCTGAAGTTTTGCATCCGTGAACAAAGCTTTCAGCTCGCTTATTTGCAAATTAGCCTTCTCTTTAAATTTGTCATACTTATCATTTATAGACAAACGCTCTTTGTTGGTTTGCTTGCTTAACAGCTCTAATTCGTTAATTCGATCCTCGAGTGATTGAATTTTCTGTATCGCCAACAATAATTCGCTGTCTTTTTGCGCAAGAGCTGAATTAGCTTCCTGCTGCAATTTCAATGTATCAAAATATTTGCCTTCATAAGGCAATGCCCTTGCCAATTGCGCTTTCAAATCTGCAACCAAAGCATTTAACGATTCTTGGCTTTGGCTTAGGCTCTCCACAGATTTTTCCGACAATAAGAGCTTCTTGCTCATGTCAGCTAAATCAGTCTTAGTTTGCGTCAATTGTTCCAAAAGAGCCTTGGCTTGCTTTTGGGTGTCTTCAAACTTGCCTTCATACGGCAATGCCCTTGCCAATTGCGCTTTCAAATCTGCAACCAAAGCATTTAACGATT
>CAYTWK010000260.1:2064-3006 GCA_964442095.1 uncultured Caulobacteraceae bacterium
CTTGGCTTTGGCTTAGGCTCTCTACAGATTTCAAAGATAGCAAATATTGCGTGTTTATCTCTTCCAAACGTGAATTAGAACTTTTAAACGACTGCTCAAAACTTGCTGCTTTTGTTTCTGCTTGCTCCGCCCTTGCGGTTTGTATTAAAATTTGTTCTTCAAGACGATTAATCTTGAGGTCCGCTTCTGTAACTGCTATTTCATAATCCGCGCGTGCTTTTTCAGCCTGCAACTTTAGTAAATTATTGCTTTCTTGCGCTGATAAGAAACTTTCTTCAAACGGCGCCAAACGGTTTAATTGCGTGCGCAAATCCAAGTTGGCATCATTCAAAATGGAATTCGCGTTTGAAATTTCTTCAACAGATTTTAGTGCCAATAAATACTGCGTATTTAATTCTTGAAGAGACGAATTAGCATTACGGTATAAATCTTCATTCGCCGCAGATTTTTCTTCGGCTTGCTCGGCGCGAATTCTTTGTGCTTGGGCATTCTGAGCCGCCAACTCATAATCAGAGCGCAATTTTGCTGTATAATTTTCATTCTCAGATTTAAAATTGCTGAATTCTTGAGTTAAGTTAGAAAATCTAACTTGCAAATCATTATATTGAATTTCAAAAGGTTCGAGACGGCGCAATTGCGCACGGAGATCTTCGAGGGCGCTATTACTATCTTCTTTGGCAATAGAGAGGGCTTCTACGGATTTTAATGCCACAAGATACTGTGTATTTACTTCTTGTAGCGCGCCGGCTGTGCTACGATACAATTCTTCGACTTTAGCGAGCTGAGCTTCAGCCTGCTCCGCCCTATTCCTTTGGTTATCCGCATTTTGTAAAAGAGTATCATAATCCGACTTAAGTTTTTGCTCATTATTTTCAGCATTAATTTTAAAGTCACCAAACTCTTTGGACAGTAAAGAAAAATTTTCGCGAAGCTCATTGTATT
>CAYTWK010000261.1:0-3003 GCA_964442095.1 uncultured Caulobacteraceae bacterium
ACCTGGCACACTAAAGCCATATAATCGTTGTTCACGTGGCATGGCGAAAAAAGCCGAAGCCTATCTAAAATCAACGGGCATTGGCGATACTGCATATTTTGGCCCAGAAGCTGAATTCTTCATTTTTGACGATGTGAAATGGTCAACTGATCCGCACAATACTGGATATTCATATGATTCCACTGAGCTGCCTGTGAATACTGGTAAATCATATGAAGGCGGTAATATGGGCCATCGCCCGGGCCCTAAAGGCGGATATTTCCCAGTTCCACCAATTGATAGCGCCCAAGACCTTCGCGGCGAAATGCTTCAAGTTATGAAAGAACTTGGTCTAGAGCCTGAGAAGCATCACCATGAAGTTGCACCTGCCCAACATGAGCTTGGCTTGAAATTCCAAACTCTTGTTAAAATGGCTGATTATCAGAATCTATATAAATACATTATCCATAATGTTGCGGCTGCCTATGGTAAATCTGCTACTTTTATGCCGAAGCCTACTTATAAAGATAATGGTTCTGGCATGCACGTTCACCAGTCAATTTGGAAATCTGGTAAGCCTGTATTCGCTGGTGATAAATATGCTGACCTTTCACAAGAATGTTTGTGGTATATTGGGGGCATTATCAAACACGCTAAAGCTATTAATGCTTTCGCTAATTCATCGACAAATTCATACAAACGTTTGGTTCCAGGCTATGAAGCTCCAGTATTGCTTGCTTATTCAGCGCGCAATCGCTCCGCGTCAATTCGCATACCATATTCAACATCTCCTAAAGCAAAGCGCCTTGAAGCGCGCTTCCCCGATGCAATTGGTAATATGTATTTGACATTTACTGCATTGTTGATGGCCGGTCTTGATGGTATTGAGAATAAAATCGATCCAGGCGCTTCTTTTGACAAGGATCTGTATTCTCTTCCACCAGAGGAATTGGCGGGTGTTCCAACTGTTGCTGCATCTCTGGATGAAGCATTAGACAATCTAGATAATGATCGCGCTTTCTTGAAAAAAGGCGGCGTAATGGATGACGATTTTATCGATTCTTACATTGCCATGAAGCGTGAAGAAACTGACAGATTGAATACTCACCCTCACCCTGTTGAGTTTGATATGTATTATAAAATGTAATTGTCGCAAGTCGCCACCTTCGGCCTCGCTCAGCGACTTGGAGAAAGTTGAATTAGCTTAGCTTGGGGCAGCCTTTCGCTAAGCTAATACACTTTCTTTAATTGAAGCCCCGCTTAGGCGGGGTTTTTTATTTTTCTATTGTTGGTTGTAAATACTATTTTAAGTTTTGCATGCAATCTTGGGGTGTTGATTGGCTCTTGAATCAACTAAAAACCGCTAACTTTGCCTGCGAACAGCAGAAGATTCGCAATGGGCACATCGGCGGCATGCAAGAAATCTGCGTGCCGCCGCTTTTTTATCATTGCTTAACTTGAAATTTAAGTTTTAAGGACTATTTGGCAACAAGGATTGCAGTACCGGGCCCCTCTGATGAATATGGCGGATATTCATGATGTCGGAGCTGCTTTTAGCAATCTATTTCCGCCCATGGTATAATTTATGGAACAATTTTATAGTGAATTTCTTGGCACGCCGCTTTGGATGTGGGCGGCTTTCATTTCAGGTGTATTGGTTTTATTGGCACTTGATCTAGGTATTTTAAATAAGAAAGCAGAGGCAATATCGGTATCAAAAAGTCTAAAACTATCAGCCTTTTATATTGCAATTGGACTTGGGTTTGGGCTTTTTGTTTGGCAGCAATTAGGATTAGAAAGCGCAGTTTTATATCTAACTGGCTTTGTTGTTGAAAAAAGCCTCGCGATTGACAATGTCTTTGTCATTGCAATGATTTTTGCTTATTTTTCAATTCCTACACAATATCAACACAGGGTCTTATTCTGGGGTATTCTGGGCGTTATTGTCCTTCGCGCCATAATGATTGGATTTGGCTCGGCGATTGTCGAAAATTATAGCTGGGTGCTTTATCTTTTCGCCGCATTTTTGATTTTTACAGGAATAAAAATGCTACAAGCCGGTGACACCGGCCATAGCATGGATGATAATAAAGCGCTTAAATTTGTCAAAAATCGCCTGAACTTCTCCGATAAATTAGACGGAAATAAGTTTTTCACCAAAATCACTGACGAAAGCGGCAAAATTAAAACCATTGCCACACCGCTTTTTGCGGCTCTCATATTGGTAGAGCTTGCAGATTTGATATTTGCTATTGATTCGATACCGGCGATCTTCGCAATCACTACGGATCCGTTTATAGTATACACCTCAAATATATTTGCGATTTTGGGACTAAGGGCTCTATATTTTGCACTTGCGGCTATGATTGAGAGGTTTAAATATCTTAAAGTTGCGCTCGCGGTATTATTGATTTTCATTGGTTCGAAAATATTTATCGCCGATTTATTTGGACTAAGTAAATTTCCGCCAATGGCTTCTTTGGGTATTACATTCGCGATTCTTGCGTCTGGAATCATTTATTCTCTTTATAAAACCAGAGACGTCCAAACAGCACAGCAATAGGTTTTTCACCATTTTTCCACCTTTTGGGGCTATAATGGCCCTAATTGGTGGAAAATATGCGTAAATATCTCAAGCTTATAGTAATTCTTGCCCTAAGTTCGTGTGCGACTATAGACAAACGTCCGCCCTCGCAAACGGCAGATGCATGTGCGATTATTGATGAAAAATCCAACTGGAAAGATCCAATTTTCGACGCATCTTCAGAATGGAAAGTCTCACCCGGAACTATTTTAGCGTTTATGCGTCAAGAAAGTGGTTTCAGACACGATGCAAGACCATTAGATAGAAATGGTCGCCCTATTTCTTCGGCCTATGGCTTTTCCCAAGCTTTAGACGCAACTTGGGCCCAATATGAGCGCGAGAATGGGCAGGCCAAAAGAAAAAGATTTCGCGATTCAGCAGATTTCATAGGCTGGTATCTAGATCATATTCACAAAACTACACGAATTCAGAAAAGCGAT
>CAYTWK010000262.1:0-2991 GCA_964442095.1 uncultured Caulobacteraceae bacterium
CGGCACGAGCTACCAAATCTATCACCCAAAACAACATCGGCATTTAGATTCCCAAGTGATGTGGAGGGCATAGAATGCATATCTATTAAAACAGCGCGGCCAAATTGGCCTTTGAGTCTATCTATAGTTTGTGCGATTTTTTCGTGATATGGTTTATGAATAGCTTCTATTCTTTTTAAGGCCGTTAATAGAGAGATTTTTTCTTTGTAAATCTCGCGCCCAAATCCAACATAACGCGGAATAATCCCAAATCCAGCTCGGGTCATTGGACAAGACGAATTGTTTGCGCCATCGATTATTTGGCTATCCAAAACTTCTGGGCTTCTGTTTAGGTCTATATAGCTGCGCGCGTAATTTGCACTTATCATCAAAAGCCCAAATTTTGGAATATCGGCACATATTTCGTCAACAAAGGCATCTTCACTTTCGCGCAGATTATCTATCCCTAGACCGCTTTGGGCGAATAATTCATGGGGATAATGGCGACCCGAATGTGGGCACGCAATTAAAATCGGCGCGCATGGCGAAACATCATAAAAATCATATGGCGCAATAATATTTCGTGAAATTTGCTTTGAGCCAATATTAACAATATCCATAGGTGCAAAAATGCTTTATTTTGGATTTTGTCAACTTTGCTTTCATTATTTTGTTGCACAATGAATAATAACGGGAGAATAAATATCATGGCACGAATATTATTAGCAGAAGACGACGATAGTCTTAGAGGGTTTTTAGCCACTGCTTTGGTGAAGGCTGGTCATGATGTTGTTGACTTTCCCGATGGGGATCAGGCCTTGGAGGCCATGCAGGCAATGGTATTTGATCTTCTTTTGACGGATATTGTTATGCCCGGCATTGATGGCGTCGAACTTGCCCGCCGCGCAGCAGAAATTGATTCAAAAATGCGTATTGTTTTCATAACAGGCTTTGCTGCTGTTGCTCTTAATCCTGCGAATCAAGCACCATCACATGCAAAAGTCTTGTCTAAACCATTTCACTTGCGTGAATTAGTGTCCGAAGTTGAAAAGGTTATGGCTGCCTAGATTTAACTTTCTCAAAAAAAATAGCGCACAATTAAGTGCGCTATTTTTTACCTCTATTGCCCCTAGTTTGGTGGAGGCGGTGGAGGTGGAGGATTTGGACGGCCCTTCGGACCTGGGGGGATCAAGCGAGTGTAGCCGGCAATTCCAGAGAAGCGTGATCCGCCGCTGAAATAGCTTCCGCCGCCGCCACCATAGCCACCATGAACATTGGCACCAACGCCGCCCATATTGCCACCATAAAAGAATACTGGCGAAATCGGCTCAATCGGTGCCGAATAATAATTATTCATATAGCTCACTGTGTTATAGCTAGACGCTGAATACATTGGAGCAGGTTGCATAGGCGCTTGATAGGCTGGCGCAGCATATACTGGTGCTGCATATACTGGCGCTGAATTAACAGGCGCAGAATAAACTGGCGCTGGCTGGCTTGATACAAAATATCCCGTATCGCTAGAGCTTGTTGATGTGCTGCTGCTCGAATAGCTAGAACCGCTATAGCTGCTTCCGCCATAATAGCCTGCGCCATTGCCATATCCGCTTAAGACAGCGCTGTCAGATGGGCCGCCTTGAATATATGTGCCGCCCGCGCCCGAATATCCAGTTGGAACACTTTGTAATGGTCCCGTGGCATAATTTCCACCATTGGAATTATAACCGGGACCAGATGAAACATAAGAGCCGCCGACATATTGGCCGCCATTGCCGTAAGAATTAGCATAACCACCGCTCATAGCGCCACCCGAGGCGTGGCCATTGTGCATATAACCGTGCATATGGCCGCCACCAGAGTGCGCATTAGAATTAGAACGAACCCATTGACCATCACATGGCACTCTTTGAGCAATTGCACCTTCGCAGCTTTGACGCATTGATGTGCTTTTTGGCGCGACATAGGTAGCTGGCGTGCCCGCCGATTGGATTTGAATTTCTTCAACAACGCGCATTGGGCCAGAACATGTGCCGCTGCTGCCGCTGCCAAGAACGCATGCTGCATTATTCATTTGATTATGGTGAACGTGGTTTTGCGCTGCCGCAGACCCCGCAGCACCGAATACTATTGCCATCATAGATGAAGTGCAAACAAGTATATTCTTGGTCATTATGACACCCTTTTTAAAAGTCAAAATTAATTCATTTTCCAAAGTCAGAGCGACTTTTTCAAATTCATAGCTAATAAAAACAAGAAAAATACTTGGGTTTCAAGCAAATGCGCTTTTTTGGGGAATGATTTTAGTGATGATTCATTTCACAAGAGGATTATGACCCGAAATGGCGCACTCTTTCATTTATTTTGTGCTCTGAGGTGAAGCAAAGCGGCTTTCACTTCTTCTCTTGTCCCAATTATCCAATAGGCGTGTTCATTAAAGCCATAAAAGCCATTATTGACTCGGTAAACTAGGCTAATTTTGCTAATTTGCGGCAATTTCCACCTTGCATAGAAAAATCCCTCATTTTTGGAATAGAATGCGATTGCAGATTTTCCATCAGCTGTTGATAAAATTACGGGATCTTTGGTTTCGTTTGGAATATCTTCTTCTTTCAAGACTTCAAATTCTCCTTGTGGTGTTAAAACCTCAAAGCGACGAAAATCTGCCGGTGTGTGAATAGTCAAAGCCTCTATGACTGCACTTTGATATCCCATAAAGTCACCAATTTTATAGCCACTTCTGGCATAAGAAACTCTTAGTTTGATAATATTTGGAAATTCTTTGAAAGCATTCCATTCGCCAAATTGCCAATAAATAGTGTCCGAAAGCCGTGTTGTGTTATCAACCCTAGATTTTCCTTGCCCTGGGACCATACATTCTTGTTTCGGGCGCAGCCAATATGCCATTTGCGTTACTATATAATAGCCATCTTCATCAATAATCGCGTCAAGCCTTTTGCTGCTTGAGCGTTTACCCCAATTTTTCTCATCGCGGCTTGCGCCTGCTTGGGTCGG
>CAYTWK010000263.1:0-2988 GCA_964442095.1 uncultured Caulobacteraceae bacterium
AAGTGCTTATGCCAGGTTTTATTGACCCCCATATTCACCCAATGCAATCGGCAATCATGCTCAATATTCCTTTTATTGCGCCCGATGATTGGGATTTACCTCAGGGGAATTTTAAGGGCGTAAGAAACCAAAATGATTATCGCGCAGCTTTAGTAAAATTAATCGCGCAATCGCCGCAAGGGCCAGTCATAACATGGGGTTATCACGAACTTTTTCACGGCACGCTTGATAAAAATTACCTCGATGAAATTGCAAGTAATCGCCCACTAATTGTTTGGCAAAGAAGCTTTCACGATATATTTGTTAATAGTGCAATGCTTCGCGAATGGGGACTTGATAATAAGTCAAGTTTTGATGCTTTGGTTGCCGCTGCGCATGGCGACCCGCACCATTCGAGTTTTGAAAAAGGTTGGTTTTCGGAAACGGCAAGCATGGCAATTATTGGCAAAATGCGGCCATTAATTATGACGCCGGATAAAATTGCGCGCGGTATGAAAGATCTACAAACCATGATGATACGCTCTGGCGTTACCACAACATCGGACATGGCAACTGGCGTTTTTGCAAGTTTTGATACCGAAGCGGCTTTAATAAAATCGGGTTTTGAAAGGCCGCAAAGTGCAGCGCGCGTAATGCTTATGCCAATGGCAAGTCAAATAGGCGCGAATGTCGATTTGGAGGAGTATTTTAATCAGACCAAGGAAAAATGGGCGTCAAAACATATTTTGGTAAATCGGCGGGTTAAGATGCTCGCCGATGGGGCGTTTTTTGCGCAGAACATGCAAATGAATGCGCCAGGTTATACCGATGGGCATCACGGAAAATGGATTACTGAACCCTCTACATTCAAAGCGCAATTTGAACGCTTTTGGTATGCTGGCTATAATTTGCATATTCATGTTAATGGCGATAATGGCCTTGATGAAGTTTTGGAAGGTTTGGCAATGCTTGGCAATCGCCCGGCCCAAACTATTACTTTAGAGCATTTGGGCTATTCCACAGAGGCACAAAATAGAAAAATTGCGCGGCTTGGGCTTATGGTATCCGCTCAACCAAACTATATACGCGTGCTCGGCACAACCTATTCAAAGAATGGTTTGGGCCATGATAGAGGAAGTTCGATTAATCGACTTGGCTCGTTGGAACATAAAAATGTTCCGCTTGGGCTTCATAGCGATTTTAATATGGCGCCAATTAACCCGCTATATTTGGCATGGATTGCCTGCAACCGGATTGATATTTATGGCAACGCCCACACGCCAAACGAAAAACTTAGCCTTGATAAAGCCATGCGCGCAATTACAATAGAGGCGGCAGAGGTAATAGGTCTTGATGCGCAAATCGGCTCTGTCGCGGCAGGCAAAAAGGCCGATTTTGCAATTTTGGATAAAGATCCATATCAGTTTGGCGCGGCAAAATTACGCGAAATCAAAATTGAGGGTGTTATTTTCGAGGGGCAGTTTACAGCAGCCTAAGCATAACAAAACTAAGCAATAATCGCCCGTCCATTTTTAATGACCACAACATCGCGCGATTTAACCTTTGCCTCAAAGCTTATGGTATCGCCGTCTTGCCACATCTGAACGCTGATGGTTTCGCCAGGGAAAACTGGCGATGAAAAGCGCACATCAATTTCTTTGAGTTTTGCTGGATCATTACCGCAATAGGCGCCAATAATTGCTCGCGCGCAAATGCCATAGGTGCAAAGGCCATGCAGGATTGGCCGCGGAAAGCCAACCATTTTGGCAAAATTGGGGTCGGAGTGTAGGGGGTTTCTATCGCCAGAAAGTCTATAGATAAGGGCTTGGTTAGGGTTGGTCGCGATATCCACTTCTTTATCAAACGCACGGCTTGGAATCTGATGCGGCATTGGCCCGCCTTCGGTTGGGCCACCAAAGCCGCCATCGGCGCGCGCAAAAATACTCGCGGTTAGGGTGCAAATTAAATCGCCCGATTTGGCGTCTTTAAGGTTGGTTTCTTCGATTAAAACCGCGCCTTTGCCTTCGCCTTTATCGAGCACTTCGACAAAATGGCTATCCGAAGTGATGGCGGCACTTGTAGGCATTGGCCTGTGCATCTTTAGGCGCTGTTCGCCATGCACAACCATTGCATAATTAATGCCCGATGCGCCAATATTGCCCGAACCCCATGCCACAACTGTGGCCAAGGTCGGCATAGCCTTTAGGCCGTTTTCATAAACAAAAGGCAATTCGTCAAGGTTCATGGGATCATTGCCAAAACCAATACCAAGCGCATAGAGCATGGTTTCGCGGTCGCCATAATTAAAGGCCATTCCAGTTTGCTTTAGTGCCATTACTTTTTGATAATCTATTGCCATTTTTGTTTCCCTTGAACCTTGCGCTGATTAAGACAGGCAAGTGGAAAAAGTGCAAGCGAAAAATTTGACATTCTGGTTTAGTTTTCACTGTAAAAAAGTGAAATCTTCGCAAGACCATAAATTGACATAAATTGATTTATCTTTAGTTGTGTATTTGAGGGACGACAATTTGCCAAATAAGAGGCATTTGCCGTCTATTTTGGTGGGGGTATATTATGATGAATTCAAGATTTAAATTTCCAGTCGCAATAGTTTCTTCGTGCCTTATTGCTACGGCCGCAATTGCAGAACCTGTAAAATTGCCGGAAGGCACAGAAGTGAAAATTGTGTTTGATCAAACTGTTTCGAGCGCGACCAATGTTCAAGGTGACACTTTTACTATCTCCCTTGCGGAGCCTGTTAATTTGGGGAATGGAGTTATTATTCCTGCTGGCTTTAAAGGCCGCGGTGAGGTTACTGCAGCGCAAAAGCGCGGCATGATGGGTCGCGGTGGTGAGCTTAATGTTCGCTTGGAATATTTGCGGATTGGTGAAACCCGCGTAAGACTGCGTGGCAGCCGCGCTAGTGAGGGTGCAAATGCTACTGGCTCAACGATTGCTTTGACCGTTCTATTTGGGCCACTTGGTCTTTTGAAAAGGGGCAAAGATATT
>CAYTWK010000264.1:0-2965 GCA_964442095.1 uncultured Caulobacteraceae bacterium
GCAACCGGGGACGCGGCGTGGATTAATTGGGTGCGCATGAAGGCCGCAGATATGCTCCACGCATGAAATCCCTTCGTGCGATGCTTTGTGCGCAAGCCATGGAGCACCGGCGACATCACCAATAGCATAAAGCCCTTTTACATTGGTTGTGCCCATTCCGTCCGTGACAATATGGGTTCTATCAATATTTACGCCCAATTCTTCAAGGCCAAGGTTCTCAACATTGCCAACAATACCAATTGCCAAAATAACTCTATCGGCGACTATTTCTTGGGTTTTACCGTCCACTTCAATTGTCGCGGTTACTTCAGTGGCGGATTTTTTAAGACCCTTTACACTCGCCGAAGTCAAAATATTCATGCCGCGTTTTTTAAATTGTTTAGCCGCAAAATCAGATATTTCTTTATCTTCAACCGGCATAACCCTATCGAGGGCTTCAACGACTGTAACTTCGGAACCTAAAGCACGGAAAAAGCTCGCAAATTCAATACCGATAGCGCCAGAGCCGATTACCAAAAGTCGCTTTGGCATAATATCAGGCACTAAAGCTTCTCTATAGGTCCAAACCAATTTGCCATCAGGAACAAGGCCCGCAGACTCTATGACGCGGGCGCGCGCGCCAGTTGCAAGGATTACATGCTTGGCGATTAATTCTTGGGTTTTGCCGTCTTTGCCCAATACAGACACAATTGGTGCGTCTTTGCCCTTTTTAAGTTTTGCAGTGCCATCAAAAACTGTAACTTTGTTTTTCTTTAAGAGAAACGCCACGCCGCCCGACATTTGCTTGGTAACACCGCGTGAGCGCGCAACGATTTTTGAAAGATCAAAACCCATGCCCGAAACCGATAGGCCGTAATTTTCGGCATGCTTAAATTTTTCATATACATCAGCCGACGCAAGCAATGCTTTGGTTGGGATACAGCCCCAATTTAGGCAAATGCCGCCCAAAGCCTCACGCTCGATAATCGCAGTTTTCTTACCAAGCTGCGCGGCGCGAATTGCTGCAACATAACCACCAGGGCCAGAGCCGATTACGATAATGTCAAATTCATTGCTCAATTTATTATTCCTCTAAATTGCAAATGCACCCTTGATGCCGTCAATTATGAATTGCGCCGCCAATGCCGCCAAAATAATACCCAGTATACGCTCTATCATTGTCGCAACGGTTTTACCCATAAGCCGCGTAAGTGGCCCAGCAAGCCAGAAAACCAAAAGGCAAATCAAAAGATTTGCGCCAGCGCCGCCCAAAATGACCATTTTTGCCGTAAAACTATCATGCTGCGCGAAATATAGCATTATTGATGCAATCGCACCGGGGCCAGCAAGTAATGGAATTGCTAATGGAAAAACCGAAACGTCTTCGAAAACATCAGGGCGTTTATGAGCCTCGATTAGGACTTTTTCATTACGCTCTTCGCGACGCTCCGAGCGCTTCTCGAATAGCATGTCAACCGCGATTAGAAACAGCAAAAAGCCGCCAGCTATGCGAAATGCATCTATTGAAACATGGAGCTTTTGCAAAAGCCATTGGCCACCAAAGGCAAAGCCGACAATGATAAATGCCGCAACCAATACCGATTTAATCGCCATTTTCTGCTGCCACTTACGCGAAGTATTCTCGGTAAGTGTCGCAAACATTGGCGCAACGCCCGGCGGGTCAATAATGACAAAGAAGGTCACAAAGGCAGCAAGAAAAAGCTCAATCATGCTTTCTCTTTAAAGTGATATTCAGATTTTTTGAACGGCTTTAAGCAGCCGCGCGCGAATTGCACATCTACCGATATGCATAGCGGCCATTTGCTTGGCCCCGCCTATCCCTTTGAAGGGGCAAATCAGATCTTTTGCCGGGGCGTTCATAGAGATATGCCTCCACAGTTTCGCGCCTATTGCCACGCATATCTTTATTACCATGCTTCGAAGCCGAAGCAGGCTTTTTATTAAACCAACCCATAATACACCATACTTTTGTGTGCGAACTCTTTGTTTCGCTTTAGATGGCTTTATAAATGAAAATAGTTACAATCAGGTTTGCGCGGTTTAAATTGGCCGTTAACTATATTTCGATTGGGAACAAAACATCGCAAAATCTCAACCGACGCACTAATTCGCCAATTTCACTAATAACCTACAACATCATTGACAATGGATTCTCTAGGAACCCTTTAAACGCAACCACCCATTCTGCGCCAACACTTCCGTCCACAACACGGTGGTCGCAAGTTAAAGTTACTGACATCACATTCGCGATTGCAAGTGCACCATTTTTAACTACTGGTCTTTGTTCACCTGCGCCAACCGACAATATACAGCCTTGTGGTTCATTGATAATTGAAGAGAATGATTTAATGCCAAACATTCCAAGATTAGAAACGCTAAATGTGCCGCCTGAATATTCTTCTGGCATTAATTTGCGCGCCTTAGCTTTAGCAGCCAATTCTTTGATTTCATTTGAAATTTGCAATAGGCCCTTTTGTTCGGCTTTGCGAATTACTGGCGTAATTAGGCCGCCATCAATTGCAACTGCAACCGCGATATCGGCATGTTTATGAATTAGAATGCCTTCGTCTGTATAGCTCGCATTGGCTTTAGGGACAGCCTTACATGCCAAAGCAGCCGCTTTGATAATAAGGTCATTAACAGAAATTTTGCCTCCCATAGCCTCGGCTTGGGCATTTAATTGCTTGCGAGTTTCAAGCAATTTATCAATTTCAATATCAACATTTAATGGGAAATGCGGCACATTGCGGAAACTATCGGTCAAGCGGCGCGCAATTGTTCTACGCATCCCATCAAGCGGGATAATATCATAATTACCGGCTTCGAAAGGCATATTTGCAATTGTTGCCGGCACTGGTGCGGAACTCGCGGCAGGGCTTGGCGCAGCTTGAGCGATGGGCGCAACAGCACTAATAGGTGCGCCATCAACATCGGCTTTTACTATGCGACCATTTGGACCAGATCC
>CAYTWK010000265.1:0-2964 GCA_964442095.1 uncultured Caulobacteraceae bacterium
AATTAATAGCGCTAATTACACTATTGACCGAAAAATGCACCGAGTTTTCGCCAAAAAGGCGAACAGAGGCGACCAATGGGTATTTTTTCTTTATTAGACAAGTAAATATTCGATAATGAAATGAAAGCCCGTTTTTTGTCTATATAGAATGACGCAAAATACTGAAGCCAAAGCAATAATTTATAATAGTGCGCCAAACGGGGAAAGCAAAATCCAAGGCGCAGGTGATATTTTGCACCTAGTGAAAGCTGAAATACTTACAGGGATTGCTGCACTAATTACATTTTCTTTGGTGCTATTAATGACCGCTCTAAAGCCAGATTTTGCGGGCTTTGGTGGGCGCATAATTTTGATTGCACTTGCAGTATTTACATTGGCATTGATTGTTAAATTATACCTAAAACATAATGCCGATTTGATTGCTTTAGTTCTGTTGACCATAGGCTCTTTGGTTCTAGGCATAAGCTTTTTTGGAATTTCGGGTCCAGCGATTATTATTCTCTTTTTCCCAATTTTGGCGCGCCCATACTTAAAGGTCTCGCGCTCTGTAATTATTGCGGCGACAATAATGATTGGCTTTGGTCTGTTTTTAGGGCGCAAATTAAACAATGCATTGGGCATGATAGACGGCGGAATTGCCAATTCATTTGATGCGGCACTTGTATTGTGCGGTGGTATTGCGGCGTCTTTATTAATGCCAAATGCCTTGGCCGGCGCGCGCGAAACCGCGGAAAACTTTCGTCAGCTTAATCGCGCCAAAGCAGAAACTATAGCGGTCAAAGAGCAGATAGATGAGAGGACGCGATTTATCGCTGAAATGAGCCATGAAATTCGAACCCCATTAAATGCAATTTTGGGCTTTTCAGACACAATGCGCGAGGGTGTATTTGGTGAATTAAGCCCCCAATACAAAGAATATGTTGAGCTTATCCATCAAAGCGGAACCCATTTGGTGGATTTAGTTGGCGACATTCTTGATATGTCGAAAATAGATGCGGGGCGCTATATTTTGTCTCTAAAACCGCTAAGCCTAAGTAATTTGGCCGAACAAAGCGCCGCTATTTTTTCGGGAACGGCAAAAAAGCAAGACATAGAAATAGAATTTGTCGCGAAAAATCAGACCATGATAAATGGCGATGAACGCGCTCTACGTCAAATATTGTTAAATCTATTATCTAATGCAACTAAATTCACGCCCAAAGGTGGCAAAATTCTAGTCCATGTATTTGAAAATGATGACAATGCATGGCTCGAAGTTTCTGACAATGGTCGCGGAATGGGCGAAGAAGAATTGAGCCGTATCAGCACGCCCTATATGTCGAGTGAAAATCCACCGCCAGGTTCGCGCGGCACAGGACTAGGTCTCGCTTTGGTTCGTCGTCTAACAAATATGCAAAAGGGCAATTTTGAAATAAGCTCGACTTTGGGAAAAGGGACCATTGTAACTTTGGAATTTCCAAAGCATAAATCAGATTCTTAAATCTCTGCGCCCAAAGCAAACGCCGCAATAACGTCGCCAACCTCAATAATATAATGCTCGATTGTGCCATCGCGTCTTATTAATTCAACTTCAAAACAATCGCGCGGATCAAGATTTATGATTGCTCTTGTGACGTTATCAGGAAACAAAACCAAAGACCCATTTCGCGGCGCTGCATCGACTTTAGCCTTGGTTTGGGCTGGAACGATATAAGACGGACTATAGGTATTTGTTCCAGAACGTATCGCTGGCCTAAGCCCCGTATTCGCACTCGGTAGGCCAATTTTTTCGGAATTGCGCAAAAATATGCGGGCGCTTGCTATGCCAATGGTTTGGGTTTCTAGGCCAAAGGCCAAACCATTTGGTGCCAAAACAAAACCGGCGCGCGCGCCATTCCCCAGCTCCTGCCAAGCGCGCCAATTATCTACGCCGGCTCTACTTGCTTGCCAGACCCTTTTGGGGCCAGGGAAGCTAGCTGTCATTTGCAAGCGCCACGCCGAATGGGCGCGTTTTACTCTTTCGGCCTCTGCGATAACAGACGGCTCATTGCACACTTTGCCCGAGACGCCGCCACGCGCTTGGGACGCGATTAAGCCGAGCCTTTCAATTGGCGTGCCGCCGCGCAATAGCGCACCGCGCGATTGCATCATAAACGCATTTAATGCCCGCCTTTGCTGGGGATTAAACAAATTGCAACGCGCATCTAGCGAAAGCAAAGCAACTCTTTCGGCAAATAGTCTTTCGGCGGGGCTAACTTGGGCCAATGCGCTATTTGCAATAAAAGCTGTGGCAAAAAACAAAGAAATGGCTGATAATGGCAATAGGCGCATAATTTTGTTTAGCCCAATTGGCTTTAATTTAAAGTAAAATAATTTTAATCGAGCTTGAATGATAAAAGACTTAAAGACAGAAGTATGGGTCAGTGCATTGATAAAGCGCGCGCAAATTGGCGGCGCTTCGGCCTATATCATTCATAAGGGCGACCGAGATGTCGGCTCAGTTTTGATTAAAATTTCCACACTTGATGGCAATGCGCGTCTTGTTTCGCCTTCGCGCGATTTGGACGGAAATCTAATTTGGGTAGATCTAAGTAAGACTATTGCAAAAGTGTCGCTTGAGGTCTTGAGTCTCGAAGCCCAAATCGATCAATATATGCAAAAGCGCATCTCGCAAGATATAGATTTATGGCTAGTTGAAATCGAGGATAAATTGGGACGCGACTTCTTGATAGAAAAAATTGAATAATGTGTTGATATTTCAATATTCTTTGATGATTGTTAACTAAGTTGCATTAGAGTTTAAAGAATAAAGGAGATTGTCTTGCTTTTTTTGCTCAATGACAAAGTATTGAACCTAATTGGTGGCCCTGAATTGCTACAGGCCGCTGGTTTGCCGCTTACTATGGCGACAAATTATAATGTCACACGAGTAATTATTGATATGCAAACCGCAATCTTGAAAGAGCCAAACCTTGCGCAAGATAA
>CAYTWK010000266.1:0-2929 GCA_964442095.1 uncultured Caulobacteraceae bacterium
CCGCGCCTTGAATGGGTTCGCCAACAAATGCCGCAACATTATGCGCCCCAACCTCGAGGATTTTATCTTCAAGTTCTTTAACCGCTCTATCGCAGAATGCCTCCTCGGTTTCATCAAACCCAAGCGCGAATTTATAGGGTTGTGTGATGTGTTCGATGCCTTCAACCGGCTGGCTATCGATATTGTGCATACCACCCATGCCGCCTAAACTTGCGCCTAAAACCGTAGAGCCATGATATCCATTATGGCGCGAAATAAAGACTTTGCGATATGGCTGGCCCATAATTTTCCAATAATAGCGCACCATGCGATACATAGTATCAACCGCCTCGGAGCCAGAGGAATTAAAGAAAACGTGTTGGAGTTTGCCGCCCGTTAGGCCCGCAATTTTCGCCGCCAAATTTATCAAAGCAGGATTAGCGGTCTTAAAAAACGTATTATAATACGGCAATTCCATCATTTGTGCGTATGCAACATCGGCTAATTCTTTGCGCCCATAGCCAACCCCAACGCACCAAAGCCCAGCCATACCGTCAAGATATTCTTTGCCGTCAATGTCATAGAAATTGCAGCCCTGTGCGCGCGTAATAATGCGCGATCCGCCAATTTCTTTAATATGGCCATAATCGGCTTGCGCCGGAAGGTGGTGGGCAATATCAAGGCGTTGCAATTCGGCTTTGTCGTAATTTTTAATTGGGGCGTTCAATTTATTAGTCCTTTGGAAAATTTGTTATAACAAATTATATTATTAATTCAGACTGTCAATCACCAATATTTGGAAATTGCGCGTTTTCTATTGACCAATTCATAGCAGCACGGCAATATTATTTTTGTGAATATTCTTAAACGCATTTTTGCGCCTACTCCTAAACCCAAAATCGAGACTTTGACCGCCGTATTTATTCTGCGCGATGGTCGTGAAATTCCATTGATAATTAAGAAATCACAGCAAACCACGCGCCTAAGGTTACGACTTGATCGCGGCGGTAAAGCTATCCTTATAACAGCGCCAATGGCATATAGTGAAAAGCGCGCTTTTTTATTTGCCAACCAATCGCGAGATTGGATTGAGATGCAAATTGCAAAAACCCCCAAGGGAGTGCATTTTGAAAATAATACTATTGTTTCAATTAATGGGGTGCCGACGCGCCTATTGATTGCGCCGCCGCGAACGAGACCTGCGGCACAAGAAGGAGTTCTTTTTATACCCTCTGCGGCCATAAATTTCGAGAGCAAGGCCAAAATAATCTTAAAGAAACTGGCGCATGAAGCCGCGCAAAACCACTTGGATAAATTATTGCCGCTTTTGGCGCGAAAGCCGTCGAAGCTTCGTATCACCGACACTAAGTCAAGGTGGGGATCTTGTTCGCATGATGGTGTGATTTCTTTATGCTGGCGCCTTATATTGGCACCGCCTGAGGTTTTCGAATATGTTATCGCCCACGAACTTGCGCACCTAAAAGAAATGAATCATAGCGCTTTATTTTGGGCCGAGGTAAAGCGCATTTGCCCAGACTATAAAGTTCATTATAAATGGCTAAAGGCAAATGGTGCGGCACTGCATATGATTGGTTCTTAGCTTGCATTGTGCGCCTTCAATGACTAGGTTTAGCGAATGACAAAATTACGCACCGCATTCCAAATGGATCCAATCGAGGGCATAAATATCGCCGGCGACACTAGCTTTGCCATGATTGAACAGGCGCAAAAGCGCGGCCATGAAATCTGGATATTTCAGCCACAACACGTTGCCTATGAAGGTGGCAAAATTACCGCGCGGGCAAAGTCTTTGAGTGTTAGGCGCGAACAGGGTAATCATTATGAATTAGGCGAAGAACAAATACTAGATTTGGCAAAAGACATAGACATTATTCATATGCGCCAAGATCCGCCCTTTGATATGTCTTATATAAGTGCGGCGCATATGCTTGAGTTCGTGACAGATGAAACTTTGGTGGTGAATGATCCGTTTTGGGTGCGTAATTCACCCGAAAAAATTATCCCGCTTATGTTCCCAGAATTAATGCCCGAAACCTTGGTTACAAGGAACCGCGACGCGATTATAGAATTTCGCGCCAAGCACCAAGACATTGTCGTAAAGCCACTTTTTGGCAATGCCGGCGCGGCGGTTTTTCGCATAAAGCCGAATGATGGAAATCTTGGAGCTTTGATTGATTTATTCTTTGCCGCCTCTAATGAACCTCTAATGGTGCAGGCATTCGTAAAAGAAGTTTTTGCGGGTGATAAAAGAATTTTTCTAATTGATGGCGAACCAATGGGCGGCATAAACCGCGTGCCTAAGGGCGATGATATACGCTCTAATTTGGCGGCTGGCGGCTCAGCGGAGGCTTGTGAATTATCAGATGCCGATTTGGCAATTTGTGCGGCTATTGGGCCAACCCTCAAAGAGCGTAATTTATTATTTGTTGGCATAGATGTGATCGCCGGAAAGCTCACGGAGATTAATGTTACATCGCCAACCGGTGTTCGCGCCTATTTGGGATTTAGCGGTATTGATCTAATGGTAAACTATTGGGATGCGATTGAAGCAAAATGGCTTTCAAGGTTTGGGGGATAAATGCAAAGCATACTCGAAAGTGCGCAAAAACTCGTTGAGAGCCAGCCTTTTAGCCGGCTATTGGGCCTCAAAGTAACGTCTGTCGAGAATGATAAAATAGAGCTTACTTTGCCAATGCGCGATGATTTAACCCAACACTATGGAACGGCTCACGGCGGTGTTTTGGCTTTTTTAGCGGATAATAGCCTCACTTATAGCGGCGGTGCGTCGCTTGGCACTCTTGTAGTTACCTCAGAATTCAAAATAAATTTTGTGCGTCCTGGGATTGGCGATACTTTGATTGCCCGCGCTAAGACAATTCATGCAGGCAAAAATCAAGCAGTAACCCAAAGTGAAATTTTTGCTGTTAAT